>CAYSMQ010000042.1:0-18491 GCA_964432035.1 uncultured Ardenticatenaceae bacterium | reverse complement strand
TTTGGTGTTCATATGAGCAGTTTCAGCAACCCCCACTACATGTACCTTTTCGACCTCAAAAACGGCAAGAAGAAGCTGGCCTATGGTCGGTCGCCTGAAGACGCCCTCGATGTATTGAGTATCCGCCTCACGCCGCAAGAGATGGATGAGATCATTGCCGACCAGTATGAGAAGATCCGCCAGCGCGATCTGCAGAAGTACGTTCACCTGCTGGGATAGCCGGTTCTCGTGAGTGGTTCTGCGCGCATGACGCCCGCTGAGCGTCACATTCTCCGCTCTCTCGCCGGCGGTTGGACCCTCAAGGCGCATCGCACCCTGGACGGCGAAAAGAATTACCGTCTTCATCCGCTAGGCGACGCGCCGCCACAGTCGGTTGAACAAGAAGCCGTCGACTCCTTGCGCGACCGGGCGTTCCTGGACAGCAACAAGAAATTCCCCGCTGCCACCTATCTCTTGACCGACAAAGGGCGTCAGGCGCTGGTTGAACTGGGCGAGGATGTTGAGAACTTGCCGCTGACCGCGCGTGGCTGGCAAGACGGCGAAACTTAGGGCCCTGTTATTCTCTCGGCGGCGATACCGATCTCCACCGCATCACTCGCCGCGTTCCCTGCAACGTCCAGCACGGGCACATTCTCCAGAGTCGGAAAGACGTACATGCCCACGCGCATGGTCAGCGGACCCTGCAGATCGCCTATGCCATCCAGGCGAAAGCGGCTGACGACCACATCTCCCTGCCGCCACTGTGCGGGGTCAAAGGCCGCGCCGTCCGCCTGCGCCACGCGCTGCCCGGCTGCATCCAGAAGATGGTTGAAGAAGTGATAGCGGGCGCCCAGGGGACTATCGGCCGTCCGCCACCACATCAGCCACTCCATGCTACCTTGCTCCCTGCCCGGCGCGGCGCTATAGCCCAATAGCTTCACGTAGTTTGCAAACTGCGGTTGCTCGGGAAGCCTCGTCTGTGGCGCCGGGGCCGATCGCGCCGGCACAGTCAGGATGTGCAGCGCGCCTTCGCCCGGTCGCAAGGGCGCCTCGCGCCGGGTCGTCGCCGCCTCGCGGTAGAGGGCCGTCTGTTCTTCGTTCAGCCCTGCATCGAGCAAAACCACCGACGGCGTCGCGGGGAAAAGCGTGGTGTTCTGCGCATCCACAAAGCGGTGGGGCAAATCCCACAGGAGCACGTCGTACACCGCGGCAAACTCGATTTCCCCTGGATCCGCGCCACGCCCGGCGATCAGCACTTCCCCGGCGCCCGTCTGCTGCGCCAGGTCGCGCGCCGCGCTCGCCGCCTCCAACTGCAGGGTCAAGGGCGTCCCGAATCCACCGGGCGTGGCCTGCGTGGCCACCACGCCGAGCAACGTGGCCCAGGCGAAAATTTGCAGGCCGGCGCCGACGATTCCCGCTAGGACGAGCGGCAGGCCCGCACCCCGGAAGCGCCGGAAAACGTGCTCGACGGCGATGCCCGCGAGAATGAAAGGAGCGGGCAGAATGGGCAGCAGATAGTGCAAGGCCAGTTCGAAAGGCGCCAACATGAAAAAGAGCGGCGGCGCAACCAGCCAGATCAAAAGAATAATGGCAGCCGGTGGCTGCGTGCGATGCGCGCCACCGGTTGCTCTTGCCCCACGAATCACCTGCCGCAGGGCCAGCAGCACGCCCGTCGCCATCAGGGCCAGCCACAAGCCATAGACGGGCCACATGGGCGGCAGGCGTTGTAAATAGGTCCGGAATTGCTGCGGGCCCGCCAGACTATGGATTTCACTGCCGGTACTCAGCAACAGGGCGTAGCGCCAGGGCAGCAGATTAAAACTGACACTGCCGCCTGTGGCCATCTCGCCTATCGTTCCCACTATCCCCGCTCGTTCAGACAGATAAATGGCAAACGGCGCCATCGTCAGCAAAGCGATAGCCGCGCCGGCGAGCAACGGTTTCCAGCGCACACGGCGGCGGAAGAGGATTAGAAAGAGCACGCTCGGGGCCAACAGCGACAAGGCCGCCAGGTGCACCTGCACCGCCAAGGCCAACAAGAACACGTGCAGAGCCAAAAAGCGCGGCCGGTCTTCCACGAAGGTCAGGAAGGCGCTGATGGCCCAGCCAACGACCAGTGGCGGCAAGAGATTCTGCGCCCAGATTTTGCGGCTATGCACCACGGCCCAGGGACTGACGGCGAAGAGCAAGGCTGCCGCCAGCGCCGCGCGCGGGCCCCACAGCCGCCGTACCAACCACCACGTTCCCGCCACCGCCAGGACGTTCGCCAGGCCCGTAAAGAGCAGTGGCGCCATCACGTGGCGCCATGCCATCAGCGGTAGTGCGTAGATCCACACGCTGGCGGGAAAATTAGGAAACCCTACGGAGCTGGAGATGCCGCGCAAAGGAAAAGTCTCAAACTGCGCCATCTCCAAAGCAATGGCCACCAGCCGCGCCTCATCGCCCTTGAATTCCGTCAGTCCGGGCCAGTCCATGCGCAGCACCGCCGCCAACAGCAACACAGCCGCTACCAACAACCCTTCACTAAACCGGCCCCTAAAAGCGCCCATGTCCCTCCTTACAGTCACCAAAAACCCTCACTATGGTACACACCCCCAGTATACGATCCCCGATCTCCAATCTCTAATCTCCAGTCTCCAATCCCCAATCTCCAGTCTCCGCCCTCTGGCAAATCCCCCCACCCCCCGCTAAACTAACCTCGTGAAAAGACCTGCCTCCTGGGCCATCGTGCCCCTGCTCTGGCTGGCGGCGGCGCTGCGCTTTTTTCGGCTGGATGCGCAATCCTTTTGGAATGACGAAGGGAACAGCGCGCGCCTTGCCGAGCGCAGCGTCAGGCTGATCGTCGAAGGCGCAGCCGGTGACGTTCATCCGCCGCTCTATTACCTGATGCTGGCCTTCTGGCGCCGGCTCCTGGGCGATAGTGAATTCGCGCTGCGTGCGCTCAGCGCTTTCGCCGGCATCCTGCTCGTCGCCGGCATACTGGCCCTGGGCCGCCTGTGGGTCGCTCGTCTCCGCGATGGACGCGCGCGCGCCGCCGTTCCCCTTTTCGCCGCCCTCTTCGCTGCCATGCACCCGGCCCTCATCTACTACAGCCAGGAAACGCGTATGTACATGCTGCTCGGTCTCTGGGCCGTCCTCAGCTCCCTCCTCCTGGCGCGGCTGCTTCCCCACCTCCGCCAACCGCCAGATAAAAAGCTCCTCCTATGGGGCAGCGGCTACTTGCTCGTCACCGTCGCCGGCCTCTACACCCACTACTTCTACCCCGCCATCCTCCTCACCCAAAACATCACAGCCCTCATTTATCTCCTGCGTTCACAGAGAGAACACTCATCACGCCACACACCACACCCCCACACCCCTACACCCCTACACCGCTACATCCGCTGGGCTCTCCTTATGCTCTCCACCCTCCTCCTCTACCTGCCCTGGCTGCCCATCTTCCTGCGGCAGACCGCAGGCCGTGCGGCCGATCCATTCACCGCCGCCGAGTTCCTATCTGGCGCTGCCCGCTGGCTCGTCCTGGGCGAAACCATTCCACCCGACGCACCCTGGATCTGGCTGCCCGTCACCGCCGCCCTCCTCCTCGCCCTCCTCGGCGCCCTCCCCACCCAATCTCCAATCCCCAATCTCCCAACCCTAACCACCCTCCTCCCACTCCTCCTCATCCTCCTCCTCGGCGCCACACGACCGGCCTACTACAAATTCATGATTATCGCCCCCCCCTTCCTGGCCCTGCTCGCGGCGCGCGGGTTTGTGCGCGCTTCTTTCTGGGCGCGTCCCGTGGCTACGCCGGTCAAGTGGGTTTTGCGCGCTGCAATCGGGCTGCTGCTGGTGCTTGTGCTGTGGGGCAGCGCGCGGTCCATGCAAAATCTATATTTCGAACCGGCTTTTGCCCGCGCCGACTACCGGGGCATTGCCGCGCGAATCGACAGAGAGGCACATCCCGACGCCGGCGTCATCCTCAACGCAGCCAACCAGTGGGAAGTGTTCACCTACTATCACCGCGACGGCGCGCCCGTCTATCCCTTGCCACGCGGCCGGCCCGACGCGCAGCGTATCGAGAACGAATTAGAGCAAATAACGGCGCGCCACGACCGTCTTTACGCCCTGTTCTGGGGCGAAGCGGAGCGCGATCCGCAGCGCCTCGTGGAGCGGTGGCTAGACGCTCACGCCTTCAAGGCACGTGAAGAGTGGGTAGGCGATGTGCGTTTTGTAACATACGCCGTGCCTCCGGAACCGGCGGCCGTGCCCGCCGCGCGCGCCAACGCCGTTTTCGGCGACCACATCACCCTTACCGGCTACACCGTGCGCCCAACAGACGTCGCCCCCGGAGACATTGTGCAGGTCACCCTCTTCTGGCACACGTCGCAGGCGCTTGAGACCCGTTATAAAGTCTTCTTGCACCTCATTCCCGAGCAGGGCGGTCCGCCCCTGGCTCAACGCGACGCGGAACCGGGGGGCAATCTGGCGCCGACGACGACGTGGCAGGCGCAGGAAACGGTCATTGATAATCATGGTTTACTTATACCCGGCGACGTGGCGCCCGGACGCTATCGTCTTACCGTGGGACTTTATCCCCTTGACAATCCAACAGCGCGCCTGCCCGTCAGCTGGACCGCGCAAGGACAGGATGTCCCGGAGAGCGGCGATACCTTCCCGCTACCTAGCATAACGGTACGATAGTCCTCTGGAATGCCGGCAGTTTCGCGATCATAATCGAGTGTGTAGAATAGTGATATACTGTAGGCGGCGGTAAATTCATGAAACGCAGGCTTGTACAATTTCTCCAGGCGCTGATCGAGCGGCTTTCTGAGCCTGAGGCTGCCGGCGATCAACCTCCGAAGTCCGCTGCCCACGCCGAGGCCCTCGTCCGTACGGCGGCGCGCCTCAACCGGCACGTCGAGCAAAAAGCGCTGCTCAAGGCGATCTGCCAGGAAGCGACAAATGTACTGGACGTTCCCGTCGCCGCCATCGCCCTCTTTGACAGCGAGCAGGAACAGTTCAAGCTCGCCGCCGGCGAAGGTCTACCCGACAGCTTTGCCCAACAGGTCCCACCGATTCCGCTGGAGTGGCTCCGACAGAATGCAGGACAGGCTGTACAGCCCGTCGTCGTGCACGATCTGCAGGACGTCGAACAGGACCCGCTCTCCCGTTTACTCACAGAGCACCTGTTCCGCACCGTTATCTTCCTCGAATTACATTACCGCGAGCGCCTACTGGGCATTTTATTCTTGGGCACGCTTGGAACGCCGAGCCGTTTTGCCGCGGAGGAGCTAAGCCTTCTGAGTGGATTGGGCGATCAGGCGGCGCAGGCCATCACCAACGCGCGCCTCTTCAAGGCCTTGCACCACCTTCTACAAAGGACGCAGCGGCAGTCTCGTCGTTTGCAACGTATCATGGACGCCGTACCCGATGGCCTCGTGCTGCTGGGCGAGAAGCAGGAGCTGTTGCTGGCTAATGCCGCCGGCCGGCAAATGCTGGACCATCTTGCACCTGGTTTCCAGAACAAAGTGCCCCTGCACCGGCTCGGCGACCACACCGTGCGCGAACTACTTGCCGAAAGCGACGCCGGCGCGCAATGGCTGGAAGTACGCTCCGCACCACCGGACGCCGGCGACGAAGAGACGGAAATACGCACGTTCGAGGTGGCGACGCGTTCGATCGAAGACAGTTCCGGCGCCCCACAATACATCGCCGTCCTCCGCGACGTCACGGAGGAGCGGCAACGCCGCCAAGTGGCGCAGAGCCAGGACCGGCTAGCTACCGTTGGACAGCTTGCGGCAGGCATTGCCCATGATTTCAACAACATCATGGCCGTCATTACGCTCTACAGCCAGACGCTGGAGCGCAACCCCGACTTTCCCAGGCGAGGCGAGTATCTGGCGACCATGAGCGAACAGGCGCGGCACGCCTCCGACCTGATCGTCCAGATCTTGGATTTCAGCCGGCGCAACGTCATGGAGCACAGTCGACTGGATCTGCTGCCGTTCGTCAAGGAGACGGTCAAGCTGTTGCGACGGACGCTACCAGAAAACATCACGGTCAACTTGGAAGCGGAACCGGGTGAATACGACGTGAGCGCCGACCCCACTCACTTGCAGCAAGCGTTGATGAACCTGGCGCTGAACGCGCGTGACGCGATGCCCGAGGGCGGCGAGCTACAAGTAGCGCTGACGGATATTATGTTGCGCGCCGGAGAAGCGTCGCACATGCCGTCCATCTCCTCAGGTCGCTATATCTGCCTCTCTGTTGCCGATAACGGCCAAGGTATCCCTCCTGAAAATCTTCGCCGTCTCTTTGAACCTTACTTTACGACGAAGGAGCCGGGCGTGGGCACCGGCATGGGGTTGTCGCAAGTCTACGGCATCGTCAAGCAGCACGGCGGGGACATCGAAGTGGATAGTCGCCCGGGACAGGGCGCTCGATTTACCATCTACTTGCCTGCCCTGGAACCGGCCCCACCTGAGCCCGACTATCACACACAGCCGGCGGTGGATGCCGGCTCTGTGACCGTTTTACTCGTGGAGGACCATGAGCCGACGCGTGAGGCTATCGCCGACACGCTGGAAATCCTGGGCTACAATGTTCTGGTGGCGACCACGGGACGCGAAGCGCTAAACGTCTTCAAGAACGAGAATCAGAGCATTGACGTGATACTCAGCGATTTGGTGATGCCCGAAATGGGCGGGGTGCAGCTCTACCGTAATCTCTCACAGCGCGATCCGGACCTCAAAATGATCGTCATGACCGGTTACCCACTGGAAAAGGAAGGCCGCGATCTGCTGGAGCAGGGCATCGTGCAGTGGATTCGCAAACCGTTTTCGCCCGAAGCTCTGAGTGAGAAGCTAAACAGGGCGCTGGCGGACGCCTAGATCAACTTCTCCGCAAACGCGCCTAACGCAGCCGTGCCACCCGTGTGCCAGAAGAGGACCGTCTGTCCGCGTGTGAACGCCCCCCAGCGGATGAGGTCGATCAAGCCGCCCATGGCGCGACCAGTATAGACCGGATCCAACAAGATGCCCTCCATCTGCGCCACAAGTTGGATCGCTTCTCGTTCAGTGTCGCCCACTTGTGCGTAGCCCTCCCCCAAATAGTCGTCGTTGACGTCAACGCGGTCGGCCACAGAGAGCGTTCCCAGTCCCAGATGCGTCGCCGTCGCCGTCGCCAGCGCCGACGCCAGCGTCTTGAGTTGGTCGGCGGGATGGTCTACGCTGATTCCCAAAATCTGCCCGCGGAAATCATAGACTTTGGCGCCCAGCACGAGGCCCGCCTGTGTGCCGCCGCTGCTGCTGGCGAAAACGATAAAGTCTATGTTGGGTCCATTTTCCTGCAGCTGCGATGTCAGCTCTTCCATCGCCAACACATAGCCTGTGGCGCCCATAACGTTGGATCCGCCCAAGGGAATGGTGTATGGCTTGCGGCCCATGGCGCGCAGCTCGGCGGCGACCTCGTTCATCACCTTGCCGCAGTCGTCCTCGCCGGACCAATAGACGTGGGCCCCTAATAGGCGATCTAACAGCAGGTTTCCCTCAACGTCCGGCGGCGCTTCACCGCGCAACACCAGACTGCATCCCATACCCACACGCGCTGCCGCAGCCGCTGTCTGGCGACAATGATTGCTCTGTGGTGCGCCAGTCGTCACAAGGTGATCGGAGCCCTGCGCCATGGCATCGGCGACCAGAAACTCCAGTTTGCGCGTCTTATTGCCGCCCGTCGCCAGGCCCGTCTGGTCATCGCGCTTGATCCAAAGCTCCGGCCCGCCCAGATGTTTGCTCAGGCGTTCCATCTTTTCCAAGGGCGTGGGCAGATGCGCAAATCGTTCTCGTTGTGGGAAGCTAGGCTTCATGCAGGTTTCCCTTCTAAAATCAGTCAGGTGAACGTCACCCCGTCGCTCGATTTGTACCATAAGTCGCGTATTCTATCCATGGAACCCGACCGCGGACGGCGGACGGCAGACCGCAGACAATCTCCAGTCTCCAGTCCCCAATCTCTAATCACTCTCGCACCCACGCCACGAACATACAGTCCGCCATCTCATGCGTCACCAGTTTTTGATAATCATGCCCCGGTGCGATGAGTCGCAGGAATCCATCCTCGACAACTGCCAACCAGCGCCCGTCGGGCGACCAATCGTAGAAAGGAAACTGCGCAGGATACTCCGGGTAGTAGGCGTTCACCGTTAGCGGCTTTTCTTCTTGCAGGTCGTAGAGGCGGAAAGTCCACGTCGTCGGCGAGGTGCTTTCCAGGAGTGTTGTAACCAGCCAGCGACCATCGGGCGAAAGGCGGAACGGCGGGTACCCTGCCGGCGTCAATAGAGACGGGTAGCCGCTGGGCAGCCGCTCAAACTGCTGTAGGAGCCGCGCTTCTCCCGTGGACAATCTGACCGAGAAGATATGATACTTGGACGTGGCGGCGCCCACGGTCGTCGCCGACAGCAGTAGCTGGTCGTTGTTCGTCGGATTAATGACCGCGTGGCTGATAAATAGCAAGGGCGGGTTATCCTTATCCACCAACGCTGACAACTGCGTGACGGGCAACACGATGTTGGGCAGGTCATTGCCCACGCGGCTGGTAGCAATCTGCATCGACGGCGCTCCCGCTTCGCGATCATAACGCACATAACCGTACGTCTCGTTGTCGATCCAGAAGGGGCTCAGCGCCACGCCTAGCGGGACTTGCGGCTCGCCCGACCCATTGCCGCGCCACAACGCCTGCTCGTCCAGGACCAGCGTGTGCCTGCCGTCCGGGGACCATGCAGTGTATCCAGACAACGCTTCTTCCCTGCATCCCTCTTCGTCACAGTCCTGCAGATCGAGCCAGCGATGCTGCGCCGTCACCTCGGCGCTGTTAAAGCCCTGCAGCAGTAGCCGCGGGGGCTCTGAACCAGACCATCCCGCGGGACGCCTTGATTGCTCGACCATTTCTTCATCATAAATCAGCTGCTCTCGCCCATCGCGCCACCAGTAAAGTCGCAGGCGGGTGGCCTCCGCGCCCCGCGTGAACGCCTGCACGATAACGCCCTCTCTGCGCGGTCCCGCCATCAGGAAACGATAAGCACGCTGGCTGGGCTCAGCCGTCCACGCGCCGGTCGCCGGCTCAAAGCGGAACAGTCGCAAGGCGCGGCCCTCGGCCGGAAAACAGAGTAATTGCAAGGGCTCGTCGGGCAACGCGATGGGCGGAGTGACGTTTTGGCCGACGGCGTGCAAGATTCGGGACGTGACCCCCTCATACAACAGGGCGTAGCTCGTGTCGTTTTCTGCCACGCCGATTAGCGTTGGGGCGGGCAGAACATAGTCGCCGCCGCGAAAGGCCGGCGTAAAGCTGTCGCGCAGAGACATGAGCAGGCGCGGATCGCGCTCAAAGCGCACTGTGACGTGCAGATCGGATGGGCAGGCCGGACCCTCCTCCGCGATCGACGCGCATAGCTCGCGCAGGTCACGGGCCAGATCGCGGCCGATGCGCTGCGCCGCTTCTGCATCTCGTCGTGGATAAAGGATTGTCACGGCCCCAAATTGCCGGCGTTCTTGCGCCCCCCAGAAGGCCTCGTCGCCGGGAGAAAGCTGCCACCGTTCGCCATTGCGCCGGTAGTAGTGAGTTTGTTCCAACCGCAGTGGCGCGGCGTCCGTTGCTTCGCCGGTCGCTTCATACGTGTACTCAGCGGTAACCGTTGCCGACTGCCAGTCGGGGGACAACGAAACCTCCACGTTATCCGCGCCGCCGTCGCTCTTCACCCGTCGCAGGCCAAGGTCTGGTCTGTCTAGCAGACGGTTTTGTAAGAACAAGTCACGCTGCGCGCTCTGCCATTGGGCGTCCTGATTTGATAGCTGGAATAAAAATAACTCCATATCGCCGGCAGCGACGGCACTGTGCCACAGCCGGTAACTGGCAGCGACGTCTGCTTCGATAGCTTCCTCTTGTTGCCGGATGCGGCGCGCCTGCTGCCAATAGAAGAGGCCGGCGACGACGACAAGCAGCAGTAAGAAGCCCCATAACAGACGCCGGCTGCGTTGGCGCTCGGCGCCGTTCTCCGGGGCTAATTCGCCCGCCTCTTCGTCCCACTGCCATCTAAACCGAACGCGCACCGTACTTTCTGGCAACGTCCTCGGACACGTCGCCCACCTCTTCGCCCACGGCGTAGAGATAGCGGCGCGCCGATTGCTCGCTCACGTAGCTAAATTTATCTGCCAGCGTTTTGCTGGCCTTATCCACACCGTCGGATCGCACCATGTCGCGCAGCCATTGGCTAAAGCTGCCGTGCTCTTTGGCCAGCTCCACCATCGTGCGCGCGTTCTTAATCACGGCCTTAATCTTTGCCGTATAGCGCACGATGCGCTCGTCTTCGCTAAGGCGCTCTATATCTTCTTCGGTGAAATCGGCCACAGCGCCTGGCGCAAACTTCTCGAACGCATCCAGGAAGCCGTCCCACTTGGCTTCGACGACCTGGCGGCTTAGCCCGCCCATGAAGATAACCATGGTCATCATTTCCAAATAGCCCGCGTCGTTTTCAGGGCGCTGCCCTGGCGTCAAATTAAGTGTCACAGTCATGAAAGTTACTCCTCTTCTTCGTCAAAAATGTCGGTTTCGTGTCGCAAGCGATATTCAAGTGTATGGACCAGTCGCAGCGTGACCAAGGCCAGCAGCGTACCGCCGACGGCGATGATGTATTGGGCCAGAGCCACGGAAACGCCGATCGCTGCTGTAAAGAGGATCGACGCCGCTGTAGTTAGGCCCTCTACGTCGCGCCCGCGACGGATAATGGTGCCCGCGCCCAGAAAGGCCACGCCGGAGATGATGGCTTCGATGATGCGGATGGGATCCGTTTGCACCAGGTTCGCACCAACGTCGGCCTGCTCGAACTGGTTTACGACGATGCTGCCCAGGTATACGAGCAACGTTGCCGCCGAGGCCACCATCATGTGCGTGCGCAGGCCAGCCGGTTTGTGGGCGGCCTCCCGCTCGTAGCCAATCAAGCCGCCCAAAACGAATGAGAGCAGAGTGGCGCCCAAAACTTCAATTTCTAAGGATTGAGCAGCGGTCAAATTCATAGCGTCGCCCTGTCCGTTATAGATAGAAGCGCGTAAACGGAGACTAAAACGGCCACAGCGCCAGAATGGCCGTTGCCGCGGCAGTAATTGTCAGATTATCCAGACCCCAGAGCGAGATGGCTTCCACAAGCGTTGTGCTGACCATGATGACGGCAGCCACTGCCAGAGAGACGGCGGCGTCGATGTGTGGTGGTCCGGGAATGAGCCACAGCGCCAGCCACGTAAACAGGAAGCCGGCGAGAAAAAAACCGGCCGAACCCTGCAGCGTGCGTTCGTGACCAAAAACGGTATATCTGTGTCGTCCGAACGCTTTGCCGACCACCGGCGCAATGCCATCGCCCCAGGTGAGCGGCATGAGGGCAGCGACCATCAGTGGCGGCCGGCTCCAAAAAAGCAGGGCTACAGCTGCGGCCGCAAGAGGGAAATAGACGGTGCCCAGATTAGAACGGTCGCTGCTGGCCATCGCCGCAAAAAAGCCGTATCGCCAATCCAGCAGGTTAATGGCGGCAAACAACAGCGCGGCGACGACGAAGGGCCAGGGAGTGTCGAACAAGAAGGGCAGCGCCCAGCTCATCATGCCCACGCCGATATGGATCACCTTGCGGGTGAAGCCGCTCCCATATCCCAGCCTGCGTCTCAGGCCTTCGCCCGCGCCAATTACGGCAAAGACGTAGAGGAGGCAGATTAGAAAACCAAGGATATTGTTCATAGAGAGAGTTTACCAAACGGTCCAAGCGCTCATCTCAGACGATGAGATGATCGTAGAGCATATCCAGGCTCAGATCCGGTACCACCGTGTGGTGCGTCTGTAGCGTCAGGCCCGCCGCGGCGGCGCCCAGGCGCATGCACTCCGTTGCCGGCAGCTCGTTGACCAGGCCAAAGATGATAGCGGCGGTTATAGCGTCGCCCGTGCCGGTGCTGTCTACCATTTCGCTGTAGCGCGGCGGAATATAGCCGTTCTCGTCCGACGTGGCATAGGCCAGACCAAAATCGGACAACGTCACGACGCCGATGTCAACGCCCAGACGCACAAGCTGGCGCGCGGCATCCAGGCTGGCGTCCGTATCGTATCCAAAATAATCGATACCACATAAGTGCGCTGCTTCTACCTCGTTTGGCACGACCAGGTGTAACCCGTCCAGGTGCGGACAAAGCTTATTTGCCAGACGCGCGGAGGACGGATCGGCGGCGACGGGCACGCCATGCTGCTGCGCCAGACGCATAACCGTTTCCATAGCGCCCGGCGTCAGACTACCGTCGAACATGACCATCTTCGCTTCGCTAAACAGGCGGCGACGCTGATACAGAAACTGTCCTGTGACAATCTCCATCACCTGCGTGTCGTCGATGGCCACGGACAGCGTGCCGTCACGGTCCAGAATCGCTATATAGGAGCCTGTGCGTTTTCCCTGCGCCTCGTGCACATGCTCCACGTCTACGCCGGCGTCGGCCGTCTGCGCCAGAAGTTGTTGGCCAATATCGTTTTCGCCAATGGCCGAGACTAAAACTGCATCGGCGCCGAGGCGCGCCAGATTTTCGGCCACATTGCGCGCCGTGCCCCCGCGCACCGTGCGAATACGTCCAGGATTAGACGTTGCCGGTTCCAGCCCGCCATCTGGCTTGCCTTTTACATCCAGCAACGTTGCGCCGATCAATAAGATATCTGCCATATTTTCTCCATATGCTCATCCTTCTGATGATTCGGCCGAAGCAGGCGGCAACAATCCGCGGCGCAGGGCTGCCAGCTGCTCTAGCACTCTCTCATGCTCCTCTACCGTGTCCTCGTCGACCACCGTCTGTTGCGCCGAATACGCTACGCGCTCCAGCGCCTCAACCAGGCGCAAGGCCACAATTTCCTGCGCCAGTTCGGTGCTGCTCTCCCGCCGCGCGCGCTGGATGCCTTCCACGATGGCGCGCAACATTTCGACTTCGGCCTCCGTGCGCGCATCCTCGATGGTAGAGACGGCCGCCGCGCGCCCTTCGGCCTGCTTCTTGCGGTGTTCTTTTTCCCAATACGAGCGCCAGCCGCTCAAATTCTGTGACGTGACAGACTCTGGCGGGCGAAGCGGGCCCATGCGCAGGGCGATCAGCTCAATACCACTCTTGCGCAGGGCATAGCGTGTATTATCCTGCACCCACTTCAGAAGTTCGGGGTGCGGCGCGGGCTCGCGCGCCTCCGGATCAAACAAAGTGTCCAGACGGTTATCCGCCAGCGCCCGGCGCAGCTGCCCGGTCGCCACGATCAGCGGCAGCGACGTCCAGCTGGAGACACGACCTGAGCCATCCACCGTTTCGGCGTAGGCCGCAGCGCGAACGGCGCGCTCGCCGTAGGGATAAGGGCGGTCCCGCGTGGGGCGTTGGGCATCCTGTTGTGGGTCCTGATTCAAGGCATCCTCTGCCGAAAAATGGCGGTCGTCGTTGCTCAGGCGGAAGGTGACCGCTATGTGGCACGTTAGCTCCACGCCATCCTGTGTAACGCCGCTCACCTCTCCTTCACGGTCTTGCGCGCGCAGGTCAAGCAGGGAACGCACGTACTCGAAGGGCAACAGCGTTTGCACGCCGGGACCAAGCACCCGGCAGAAGTGGCCGTTGTATTCGGTGACGACGACGTCGCTGTTGGGCACGACGATACGCCCCGGCCCGCCTACGCGCAGCAGCGCCTGTTCACGGCGCAGCTGTTGCAACTTTTCGCGTTGCAGAACGAGACCCGGCGCTCCACCTGGACCCCCGACAAAGGTGGTGAGGATGTAGTAACCCACGATGACGATCCAGGCCGCGCCCATGATGAGTATAAGCGTGCTGTAAATGGCGCTGCGCGTTGGCGAAGCGGGCATGTACGCGGAGAAGAATATGAGCAGAATGAACGTAAAGGCAAAAGGCAAGGTAATTAGCGTGAGCATCAGGGCCGGCTTCATGCGCGAGCGACCGGCCGGCTTTCCGCTGCTCCGCGCCGCCGGTTCTGTAGCAGCGCTCTGCGTATCGGTTTCGCCGCTGTCGCTGGTTACCGTCACGCGCCCGCGTCCTCGCCGCGACGGATTGTGACTGGGCGGCGTCGGGCCGCGGTCGCTGCCGTGTTGTTGCAGCCGGGCCAGAAAGCTGCCCGCCTCCGCCTGCGTGGGAAAGTTATAGAAGCTGCGTATGAAGCCGGTCGCCACCTGGCCTGCCAGCCATACACCGAGCAGGCCCGGAATGAGGATGTGGCGCAAAACGCGCCAGGAAAATGCCGCCGTCAGAAAAGCCACGAACTGCGGGGGCACGAAGGCGAGCAAGGGGAAGGCCTCGACCTGCGCCAACCACCACAGCGGCGGCTGGTTGAGGTCCACGCCCTGTAAGCGCATGGCCAGGTATAGCCAGTAGACGACGACGAAAAGGAGCGTCGCCGCGCCGAGGCCGGGCAGGAAGGCGGGCCGGTAGCGGCCCGGTCGCCCTCGCCGCCTGCTGCGCTCAACGTTTTGAGTAGCGCTATCAGCCGTCATGCGTCCTCATCCCCCGGCGGCAGCTGTCTCAGCCAGGCGCTGGCTTTGCTCAAGGTGTCAAAGACGTGCTGGGGCGTTTGCAACTGCACGCGGTGGTCGCCGATGAGGCGGTCCAGCATGTCCGTCATGCGCAGCATGAGCACCTTGCTGATCGTCTCCCGGTCCCCGTTGCGCATCTCCTCCACGTTATAGGTGACGTGCTCGATAAGTTCTGCCAGTGCCCTGGCGCGGGCGCGCTGTATTTCGCGGATCTCAAACGCCGCGCTCTCTGCCTCGTCCATCGTGCGACGCCGTTCCCAGGCACTTTGCCAGTTGCGAATGCGCTGCTCGATAACGCCGTCGGGCGGCCTCAGCTGGCCAACGCTGACGGAAACTATCTTTACAGGACAATCTTCCAGCCGACTACAATCGAACAGGCGCAACAACTCATCTTCCAGCTGGTCGCTCACGCGCTTTACCAGGTCGCCAAGCGAGACGGCGTCGGGCATATCGGGTGTTGCCAAGCGGTACAGTTGATCCAGCCGGTAACGGGCGATTTCGGCCACGAGCAAGGAAGCGGCCTGTAGCGCGAGGCGCTCGCCCCACGGAATTTCGTCGTCGGCGCTGACGCCATCGGAATAAATCAGGCGAAAAATGCTGTCCGGATCGTAGGGGAAGGGAATGTTCTCGTCGTTCTCCTCTTCCGTGTCCCGCACGCGAAATGTGACCGCAATCGACGTCTCCACGCGGATGCCGTCGCGGCTAAAAGCCTCCACCTCTTCCCGCCGCACCTGGCGACGAAGGTCGATAATGTGGGTCACGCGCTCGCCGCGGTTGAGGCGCACGTAACCCGGGCCCGCCGCGCGCGCATAGCCAGTGCCACGACCGAGGGCCAGGGCCAGATGACTGTCGACGAAACCGGCCTGGAATTCGGCGAAAGAGGCGGGTAGTTCCGGCGGCAAATCCTCGCGACGCCGGTGGAAACGGCTGCGAACGCTGGGCGGCAGCCGCATGACGCCAAAGTAGTAGGCCAGGTCACGCAGGCCCTCTTGCCAACCCTGCGCGCCCTCGTGTTCCGCTTCAGGAGGAAGCACAAAGCGCGCGTAGTAGACGAGCCGCAGGCCAAAGGCGATAAACAGGGCGGTGACCCACACGTAGGCGCCCGGCAAGCCAAGGCGCGCGCCACTGTCATCGCGCAAAAAGGCGGCGACGAGCGTCAGCAGCAAGGCGACGGCCAACAGGTGAAAGACTCCAGGCCGCCAGCGCTCAACAGGGGCTGGCTGCTCGTTGCGTGCTCTGCGTACGCGACGTTTCATAGGATTGACCGGCGTACAATACCTGCTATAATAAGACCTTGCCCTTGAGGGCGGTTAGCTCAGTTGGTTAGAGCGCTACGTTGACATCGTAGAGGTCACAAGTTCGAGTCTTGTACCGCCCATGCCAAGTGCCAGGCACCTGTGAGGTGCCTGGCACTTTTGTTATATGTGAATCGGGTCGCCTTCGACGCCGTGGGCGGCTTCCATGATCACTTCGCTGAGGGTAGGGTGCGCGTGCACATTGCGCGCGATTTCTTCGGCAGTCAGCTCGTTCATTCGCGCGATCGTCAGCTCCGGCAGCAGCTCGGTGACGTCGGGACCGACCAGATGAGCGCCCAGGATCTCACCGTAACGGGCATCGGCGATGATCTTGATAAATCCCTCGCGCTCGCCCATCCCCAGGGCCTTGCCGTTGGGTTGGAAGGGGAACTTGCCCACGTTGATTTCGAACCCTTCCTCTTTTGCCTGCTCTTCGGTATAGCCAAAGCTGGCTACCTGCGGCACACAGTAGGTGCAGCGCGGCAACATGCGGTATTCCAGTTCAATGGTGGGATGTTCGGCGATGGTCTCCGCGGCAATGGTTCCCATGGCGGAGCCAATGTGCGCCAGCATCAGGCCTTCGGGCGCCACCAGGTCGCCAATGGCGTAAATATTATCAACGCTGGTGCGCATACCGCCGTCTACGGCAATGCCGCCCCAGTCATTGCGTTCCAGCTCCAGATCGCCGTCCAGACCAAGGCTATCCACATTCGGCCGGAAGCCGACGGCGACCAGCACCTGGTCTACCTCCAGCGTTTCGTCGTTCTTAAGCGTTACCTTGACCTTGTCGCCGCTGGCGTCCACGTTTTCGGCGGTCATGTCTGTGTGGAACTTGATGCCCAGCTTGCGGTACGCCTTCTCGACGACGTCGCTGACTTCCGGGTCCTCGTTGGGCAGCAGGTGGGGCAGCATCTCTACAATGGTGACGTCTACCCCATAGTTGGCCCACACGTAAGCGAACTCCATACCAATGGGCCCGGCGCCAATGATTACGGCGCTTTCGGGCACGGTGTCGGACATGATCGCTTCCAGATAGGAAATGACCTTTTCGCCGTCAATTTCCACGCCGGGAATGGAACGCACGCTGGCGCCGGTTGCCAGAACAATGTTGTCCGCCGTCAGTTCCTTTTCTTCACCGTCGTTCAGGTCCACGTGAACGCTGTTCTTACCACTGAGCGTGCCCAACCCATTGAAGACGTCGATGTCGTTCTTGCGCATTAAGAAACCGACACCCTTGACCAGGCGCTCGGAGACCTGGCGGCTGCGCTTAAACGCTGTGGCGTAGTCCAGATTCAGGTTCTCGAAACTGAAGCCGAACTCTTTGCCGCGATGTTGAAGCGTGTGCGCCACTTCGGCGTTTTTCAGTAGCGCCTTGGAAGGAATACATCCGACCCGCAGACACACGCCGCCGAGGCCGCTTTCTTTCTCCACAATTGCCGTCTTCAGACCCAACTGTGATGCGCGAATGGCAGACACGTAGCCTGCCGGGCCTGACCCTATAACGATTACCTGGTATTCGTTTGCCATATGTTACTCCGTTGTGTGCTAGAGACTGGGGGACTGGAGACGGGAGACTGGGGATTGGGGGTTAGAGATTGGAGATTGCGTCTAGTCGCCATGGTCTCAAGTCTCATGATTACAGTAGGTGTGCGCCTCATGCGAAGCATCTCGACCATTATAACCTTATCATGCTAAAGTAGCTAAAGGGGGAACACTTGCCTGGTAGGAGCCGGGCTGCGTCGCCTCCTTGTTGTTAACGTCTGCTCAGGTAATTTTCGTCTGCTTCACAAAGTGGTTATAATCGCGCCGATGACTGGATTTCCAACCTGGACCTTGTGGGGCATGGGCGTTGCCGCGCTGGGCGCGCTATTTTTTTTGCTCCTGGCGCTCATCGGCCAATCGCCGAGCCTGATGCGCCGCCTGGGTCTGGACATCTACCGCCTTGACCTGCGCGTAAGAGCCTTCACGGGCTACGCTTTTGCTTGCCTCTTGCTGGTTGGTGGATTCTTTATCGCCGGCGTACCGCTGGGCGATGGCGACGTGGAGCCGGTGGCGCAAAGCGGCGAGGAAACGGGCGAAGCCGCTCCCCCACTCACGCAAGCGCCGGAACTGAACAACGGCGACCCTATTACGGCAACGCTACCCGTCGACGGACCGACGCCGACGGAAGATCGACCCGCGTCCGGCGCCTTTGGCGGGGTGCCCACGCGCGCCGAGGAGGCGGCAGAGACGCCGGGCACTGAGTCGACGGCGGAAGTGGACGCGCCCCCATCTGGGGACGGGGAAGTAGCGACGCCGGACATTCCCACGCCGACGGTTGAGGGCGGCGCGCCGTTGACGGGCACCGTCGCCGCCGAAGCGCCGACGCCCACGCCGACGGGAACGCCTACGCCGGTGAGCACTAACACGCCTACCCCGACGCCCACAAATACGCCGACGGCGACGCCGACCAACACACCGACGATGACGCCCACGCCGACCCTGACTCCGACGCCCATTGTCGGCGAAACGGCGGTGCTGGATACGGACGGGGCCAACGTGTGGCTGCTACGCTCGCCCGGCGGGCAGCAGCTACAGCTGGTGAGCCACGGCGACACGGTCATCCTGGGCAACCGTCGCGCCAACCAGGGCGGCATTCTGTGGCGCGAGGTGCAGAC
>CAYSMQ010000041.1:0-18531 GCA_964432035.1 uncultured Ardenticatenaceae bacterium | reverse complement strand
TCAGGATATTGCCGTCCAATTAGGCAATCCCGGCGCGTCGCGCGCTGTTGGGCGCGCTAATGCCACGAATCCCATGCCCCTCATCGTTCCCTGCCACCGCGTACTGGGCACAGATGGCAAACTACACGGCTATGGGGGACCGGGCGGCGTGGAGACCAAGGCCTGGCTGCTGGCATTAGAAGGCAGCCGCTTGCTTTGAGCGAAAAGGGTTGAGCGGTCTCCAAAGCGCCGCCAGGATGTCTATCAGTTACAGGGCGGGTTTTCGACCGCCGTCCACGTCGCCGCATCGGCGTTGTTGGCGTCAGAGGGCCACTCGATAGGATCCCCTTCAAAGAGAAATTCGACCATCAGGCCATAGGGGTCGGTTGGCGTCATAAGGCCATCGTCGGCGCTAATGGCCATTTCGACGGACCATTCTTCGTCAGTCGGCGATCCGGCGCTGGCTTCTACTGCGTCGGTCTCCAGCGGTCGCCAGGCCTGGTTATCGCTGTTGTTTCCGGTGCCCTGGTAGACGTTGAGCGTCCCGTCGCGGAAGTACTCAATCATGCGGTCGGCCGCATCAGGATCGCCCAGATTGCGATTGACGTCAAAGTAGACGCGCACGCCGTCGTCTTCGTCGCTCGTAGAGTCCCCCATAACAAACGCCTGGTATAAGTTGTCGGAATCCTTGATAAGGTGCAGCTGCATGGCTCTGCCCGACTCAGTAATCACGATCGGCGGCTCAGCCGTCCAGGCCGCCTCGTTCAGTTGCCCGTCGATGGTGGGCGCACTGGCGACGCACGCGGTCTGCGGTAAGGGGGTTGGTGAAATCGTCGGCGTGCTGGTGACGGTTGGCGCCGTCGTCGCCGTCGCCGTGGCGGTGGCGGTTTGCGTGGGCTGAGCCGTACCAGTGGGCTCCGGCGTTTCTGACGGCGCGAGCGTGGCGGTAATGGTCGGTTCCACCGTCTCGGTCGGCTCCGGCGTTTCACTGGGTGTTACTTCGGCCGTGGGCGACATGGTGGGTCCGACCGTCGCCGTGACGGCCTCCGGGACCAGTGGATCCGTGCCTTGCGTCACCTCCTGTCCATCCGATAGCCCGTCGCCATCGGTATCGGCATTGTTGCATTCGGTGTTGTAAAGATTTATCTCGTCCCAATCGTTCAAGAAATCATTATCGGTATCGCGCCGCAAGGGATCGCAGCCGTGTTCCAACACCTCCGGTCCATCAAGTAATCCGTCGGCATCCGTATCCGGATTGTCAGGATCGGTACCCAGCGCCTGTTCCTGATCATTGCTGAGGCCGTCGTTGTCAGAATCGACCGTCGTCGTCGGCGTAATGGCCAGGCGTGTGGCGGCGTCGATGGTTGCCGTGGCAGCAACGATGGTCTGAAGGTCGGCGGCAGCGACGGCGGTTGCCGTCTGCGCGGCCTGCGTTGCCGGCGCCCCTCGCTGGCGGTCGCCAAAAGCCAAAAATAGCGCCGAGAATACGCACACAAAAATGACCAGCGCGAGCACGGAGTAGGCAAGCCACGCAGGAACCAGGGGCGGTATGTCAGCCTCGGCAGACAATGTCTGGCGGGATCCGGTACGGCTGGCAACTTCCACGGTAAATGGATAGGCCTCAACCAGCGAAAAGGGGCGTTGTTCGCGCGCCTCGACTTCCAGCTCGATCGTGGCCCGCTGCTGTGGCTCCAGGCGCACGCGACTCTGCTCCCCATGAAAGAGTAGCTGGTTGTCTGGATCGTTGCCCACGACGCTAAATTCGGCCGCAGAGTTTCCTGTGTTACGCACGGTGACTTCAATCAGCGCCGGCACGCGAATCAGCTGGGGCGCCAGGCTGGTTTCAAACGATTCCAGCGCGCCCAGCATTAGATTTGCCGTTACCGTCGGCGTTGCATCCGGATACTGTTGGGAGCGAAGGCGAATGCGAAAACGCTGGCGACCGGCCGGCGTCTGCGTGCTGCGTGGCGGACGCAGTGTAATGGTTACGGGCGTCGTTTCTCCGGCAGGAACAGGAAGAAACTCCATCGGCGCCTGCACCCAGCCTTCCGGAAGCCCTTCCACGTCAATGGTTACACGATCGTCGACAGGGCCACGATTGGCAATCTCCAGATGAAACTCAGCTTCTTCACCCGGACCAACAGTTACCCTGTCACGCGCCAGAAAGAGCGCTAGCGGTGTTTCCGGAACCTGTACCTGCGGGGCCGGCGTCGGTCGTTCGGTAACGGGCACCATCTCTTCTTGTACGGCATCGGGTGGCGGCGCCAGCGTTAGCTGGTAGGGGCCAATATGAACAGTATCATCGGGGTGTATGGTTACCGCTTTGCCGACCTGGATACGCTCCCCGTCAATACGCGTCCCGTTGACGCCTCCTAGATCGACGATAGACCATCCCGTCGCCGTGGCCTGCAGGCGCGCGTGGTAGCGTGAAACGGCTTCGGCGGGGAGGACGATATCGTTGTCCGGATCGCGCCCCAGCGTGATCTGCGGCTCAGTAAGGGCCACCTCGGTCGTATCGTAGCCCGGCGTTTCGATGATCAAGCGGAAGCCCTGAGGCGCTCGCTCCGCCGGCTCGGCAGCCTCGGAGGCGTTGTCATCGCCAGTGGAGGCGGCTGGCTCCCGCGCGCTCGCGGGAAGCACCTGCGTTGGCGCATCGGACATGGCGTAAATGGCGCTGCGCAAATCCGTAGCCATGGCGTCGGCGCTTAAGAAGCGCTCTTGCGGCTCCTTCTCCAACGCCCTCTCCACAATGGCCTCGATAACGGCGGGCACTTCCGGACGCCACTCACGGATGGGCGTCGGCGTGTCACCGCGCATGTGCGCTGCGATAGCCTCTGCAAGCGAGTTGAAATGGAAGGGAAGGCGGTTTGTCAACAGTTCGTAGAGCACGACGCCCAGCGAATAGATATCGCTGCGCCCGTCGAGCTCTAAGCCTTCGCACTGCTCGGGAGACATATAGGCGGGAGTGCCCAGCGTCGTGCCGCTCTGGGTCAGCGTGTCGCCCTGTAGCAACTTGACCAGGCCAAAGTCGGTGAGCACGGCGCGAAAGGGCTGTTCGCCCGGTTCTTCGGGCTGGCTGAGGCGCTTGAGAATAATGTTGCTGGGCTTTACGTCACGGTGGATGAGACCGCGCTGATGCGCGTAGTGCAACGCTTCGGCGATCTGCGCCGCAATCTGTAACGCCTGTTCTAAGGGCAAGAACTGTTGCCGTTGCTGAAGTCGCTGCAAATGCGCCCGCAAACTACCGCCGCTGATATACTCCATGGCGATGTAGGCCATTTCGTGATTTTCGCCGAAGTCGAGTACGCGAACGATAAAGGGATGGTCGAGCGAGGCCAGCGTCTTGGCCTCTTGCTTTAACCGCGCGCGGAACTCCGGTCGCCTCGCGTAGTGCGGATGCATCATCTTGAGCGCCACAGGGCGTTCGAGATTCAAGTCGTAGGCGCGGTACACCGTGCCCATGCCGCCATCGCCCAGCATTGCCTCGAGACGGTAATTATCAATCACCCGGCCGATAAGCTCAGTCATGACACTGTCCCTGTGGTTTCAGCAAGTTCACTATTGACATGGGCCACGTTTAACTGCCAGACGCTCAATGCCCAGAATGCACGCATTCTACCTTGAGCGAGTGTCCAATGCTATGGCTTCCTGGCTAAGTATGGACCGCAACAGATCCAGCAGAAGTTCGACTTCTTCCATTCCAATCCAGTAATGGGTTACAGCGCGAAAGCTTCGGGCGCCGTGTCCACCCAGCCAGATATTGCCCTCATCCTGAAGCCGGCGCACGACGTCGTCGCTATCATAGGGCACGCTCTCGTCTAGTTCAAAGAAAACGATATTCGTTTTGACCTCAGGTGGATTGACGACGACGCCCGGGATACGTTGCAGTCCTTCGGCAAGGCGCCGGGCGTGACGATGATCATCTTCCAGACGTTCAATCATTTGGTCCAGGGCCACCAGCCCCGCGGCTGCCAGCACGCCCGCCTGACGCATGGCGCCGCCCAGTATCTTGCGCGTGCGGCGCGCCTGATTGATGAAGGCGTGCGAACCACAGATGACGGAACCGACCGGCGCCGAGAGCCCCTTGCTCAGGCAAAAGGTGATGGAGTCGACGTGCTGCGCGATAGATGCGGGATCGACGCCCAGCGACACGACGGCGTTGAAAAAACGGGCGCCGTCGACGTGGACGCTCAGGTCGTTCTTACGCGCGACCTCGGCGACGGCGGCGAAATAGGACTCCGGCAGCGGGTAACCGTTGCGCGCGCCAACGCTGTTCTCAAGCAAGATCAAGCGCGTTGGGGCCAGGTGCGGATCGTCTTCATTAATCGCCGCTCTTAACTCCTCTATGCGCATGCGCCCAAATTCATCGGTGGGCAGGACGCGAGGCACAATGCCTCCTAGCGCCGCCATTCCACCTGCTTCGGAGGAGATAGCGTGTGAGTGCTGGCCGATGATGGCTTCGTGACCGCGACCGGCGTGGGCCAGAATCGACGCCAGATTGCCCATTGTGCCACTGGCGACAAACAATCCGGCCTCCATGCCCAGGAGTGACGCGGCGCGCTCTTCCAGGGCATTGACCGTCGGATCTTCGCCGTAGACATCGTCGCCCACGTGGGCCGTCGCCATCGCTTCACGCATGGCGTCGGTGGGCCAAGTTACCGTATCTGATCGAAAGTCAATTTTGTCCATTGAAACGAAAACGTTCTCCTGTGTAGATCATAAGCAGCGTCACCTAAGGGATAGGTGCGCACTTCACGTATTGTTCACAGTAATGGAAAATTGGCAAGGCGTCGTGATAGCAGCGGGCAGTCGTGGCTTCTGGATCTAGTCATGATCCGCTATAATGCCGCTGACTTTTGCAGACAAGGAACGGTGCTGCTACACACTTCCCGTGTTTAAGGTGTCTCTCTTGCCGGGCAACCCAAGGGATTGTATTGACTATGCGTGCAAACAACATTCTACGTGTCCTGCTCATTATCACGATTCTGACTGTGGGGACTTGGCTGCTAGGCCGACCCGGTCAGCTGCAGCCAGAGGGGCCGGAGCGCCTGGAAGCGCTGAGTGTGCTGTCCCAGAGCGGGAATGGGCAAGATGCGGGCCAAGATGACGTCAACACCGAACAACTGCGCAGACACGAGCCCGTTTCACCGGCGACGGTCGATTTCTCCGACGTTGTCGTGGACACGGATGATGCGGATAGCATGCATAAGCGATGGCTGAACGGAGAGATAGACGCAGACGAGAACGATGGACTGGTGAGCGAGGCGGAGATGGCGCACATGGTTGCGGCTGCACAGGCACAACCACCGACCGAGAATATGCAGGACGCCGACGAAGCGTTGTCGGCGCAGACGGGCCCACTCGGAAGCGGGCTCAGGCCTGGCGTTGCCTTCGACGCAATCAGCTTCACTCAAAGCGGGGGATACGTACCTCCCGATCCTGAGCTTGCCGTGGGTCGCCAGCACATTATTGCCGTCGTCAACGTTAGCGTGGCCATCTATGACAAGCGGGGTGCAACGCTATTCGGACCGACGGTTGCCACAAATTTGTTCAGCCAGCCGATCTGTCGTAGCAGGCTCTATGATCCCAACGTGGTCTATGATGAAGAGGCCGACCGCTGGATCCTTGCTTTCGATAAAGGCGCCGTCACTGTAGACGGAGGTTATTGCCTGCTGGCCTCGCAAAGCGGCGATCCGACGGGAAGCTGGTATGAATACTTCTTCCCTTTCAACGACGGGTCGACCTGGATGGACTTTCCACATGCGGGCGTCGGCGACACGCACATTTACATGGGCGCGAACATGTTCGACTACAATGGACCGGCTTACGGTTTCGTCGAGGGCCGGATCTTTGCCTTCGACAAGGCTGACCTTTACGCCGGCGCCGGCGTCGCCGCCATCGAACGCGGCCTTGGGTCCAGCGTCACGACGCCGCAACCGATTCACTTGCACGGCTACCAAAACGGCACGTGGCCAAACCACGGTAACAGCCATTACTTCCTCACCGATCCATTTAACGGCGACACTTATCCGCTCCGGCGTTGGAATCCCGTCAATAATAGCCTGACGCTGGTCGGCACTGTAGCGTTGGGCCCCAGTAGCCAGGTGGTTAACGTACCACAGAATGGCCCGCGCCCGTTACGGGCCAACGATTGGCGCCCTCTGGATTTCGAGTACCGTAACGGCTACGGGTGGACGACCATGACGGTATCCTGCAATCCGGGCAGCGGCGTGGTCAATTGCATCCGCTGGGCGCAGATCAATCTGAATAACGGCACTCTTGGCCCAGCCGGCACGGGGACCTATGGTTCAAATGGCCAATATCGTTTTTTCCCAGACCTGGCAGCTAACTACTGTGACGATATGGCCATCGGCTACACGCGCTCTAACAGTAGTAGCTTCCCGTCGATCTGGGTGACCGGGCGCCACTCCGCGGCGCCGGGCGGCATCCTGCAGCCAGAATTACAGCTGAAGGCCGGCGAGATAGCTTACACGGACTTCACATTCGCGCTGGTACTGCGCTGGGGCGACTATACGGGCATGACGATCGATCCCTTTGGGAAGACGTTCTGGTATTTTGGTCAATACAGCAAGAATACGGGGACGAGCGCAGGCAGATGGGGTACCTACATAGGCTCCTTTCAATTCGCCGGCTGCAACCCGCCCCTGCCGTTCTTGCAGGAGACCAGCTATCTACCGGTTTTCGGAAAAGGTGGATGACGGTTGCACTGCCAGACTTGACGGCACAGAAATCGGATTTCTCGACGCTAAACGGTTGTCACAGTATTTCTATCACAGAGATGCGATTTCTCATGGGAGTAGTGACAGACCTGGACCGGAGAACAGCCCGGAAGGGGCCGTGCGCGGCACGAGCAGGCGTAGCGCTGCCGGTTCTATGTAGCATGTAAACGGCGTATGCCCTGCCGGGTCGCCGTCGGTATGGACGGGCATGGTGTGATCGGTCTGCACCTGCACGCGCTGCCCGCTCACGACGGTAATATCGGGGTTGTCGGCGTGGTGTCCACGCCATACCTGCCACAGGTAGTTAAAGGTCGTTGCCGCGCCGTGCCCACGAAACAAGAATACTTCGAAGAGCCCGTCATCCAGGCGACCCTGTGGATTTAGCATCACCTCTCCGCCGGCGAAGCGACGACAGTTTGTGACCAGTACGAGTAAGAACGTATCTTCAAAGGTGTGTCCGTCGATGGTGACCACGGCCTCCATGGGTGGAAAGCGGGGCGCTATAGAAATCGCTTCGGCCACGTACCCAACCGGACCAAGACGTTTGGACCATTTGGACCGCGGCTCCATACGGTCGACGACGTAGCTGTCTACACCTGTTCCCGTCCACAGCAGCCAATGCTTGCCCCTTTCGAAGCGGCCCAGATCCATGCGGTAGACGCGTCCGGAGGAAAGGAGGGCGGCAGCTTCCACGAGTGCGCGATGGTCGATAAGGTTAGGACGTGGCATTCGTAGTTCCTTGCCGAACGAGTTTCCTGTTCCCGTAGGCAATGGGCCCATAATCGTAGTTGTGCCGGCCAACCCATTAGCAACCTCTCCCAACGTGCCATCACCGCCGGCGGCGAGAACGAGCCGCGTGCCTGCGTCCGCGGCTTCACGGGCCAGCGCTACGGCGTGCCCAGCGTACTGTGTGGGTTGCACGTCGACGGTCCAGTCGCGTCCCCTCCAAAAGTCGGCGACACGGTCTATGGTCGTGGCTATGTCGGCCGGGCCGGCAAGGGGGTTATATATGATTGTCGCGGTCTGCTTATTTCTCACAGAGGCCCTTGCTGTGTGCTGGTTCTGGCACTATGAACGCCGGTCCAGGCCAGGCGAACGTCGTTTCAATGGGCGTGGCTATTATACCGTAAGTCTCCCCGCCTGCTGCAAGCGATTTTGACAAGGTTGGCCCTTTTCGTTAATATGTCGGCTTGTCCTGGGGCAGCCCGGTCAAGGGCCAAATAAAGACAAACTTAGTTACCTTCGTGGACAAATTACTCATGGAAAGTATGAACGACAGGGTGATGATACGGGCCGAAAACTTGACCAAAGTGTACGGCGCGAACCTGGCAATTGACGATATTAGTTTCAGTTGCAAGCAGGGCGAGATCGTGGGCTTTCTGGGGCCCAATGGCTCGGGGAAAACGACAACGATGCGCATCCTGACGGGCTATATGCCGCCTACTTCGGGAAAGGCGACGATCGCCGGGCACGACACGATTTCGGATTCCATCGCAGCCCGCCAACACCTGGGTTATCTGCCAGAAACGGTGCCCCTTTATCCGGAAATGACGGTGGAAGATTATCTGGCTTTCGTGGCGCGTGTACGACGGTTAGATGAGGTCTGGGAACGCGTGGATGACGTGTTGGATGCCGTTGATCTGCTCGATCGCGCGGAGAGCTTCATCGGCGCCCTTTCCAAAGGAATGCGACAACGGGTGGGACTGGCGCAAGCCCTGATTCACGAACCAGACGTGTTGATCCTTGACGAGCCAACGATTGGCCTGGACCCGCGGCAGGTGGTCGAGGTTCGCGACCTGGTCAAAGAGCTGGGGCGCAGACATACAATTCTCTTGAGCACGCACATTCTTAGCGAAGTGGAACACATCTGCGACCGTGTGATCATGATCATTAACGGGCACATATGGGCCGATATGCCGCTTGCGCAGATTGTGGGGGGCGGAGAGGCGCAACGGGTATCGATGACGCTGGCGAATCCCGGCGCCGACATTGCGCCGGTGCTGGGCAATTTGGCCGGCGTAACAGATGTTGAGCAGGAGAATGAGCGGCGTTACAGTATCACGTACGATGGCAGCGAAGAAGCGCGAATGTCGATGGCGGCAACGGCGGTCAATGCCGGTTGGGGCTTGATAGACCTGAGCTCGGACCGCCTGACGCTAGAATCAGTCTTCCTGGAGAAGCTTCGGGAGGCGGAAGAAGTGCGGCACGCGGCCCGCGGAGACCTAGAATCAGTTGCTGAGGAGGAAGCCTAATGCGCAATGCCTGGTATGTGGCGCGGCGAGAACTCGGCGCCATCTTTGTGCAGCCCATTGCTTACATATTCGCGATCATGATGACGCTTATCACCGGGCTCATTTTCGCAGCGCAAATTTCCTTTCCTACTTTACAGGGGAGCGGTCCACCGCCAACGCTCAATCAGATTCTCAATACGTTTTGTTTTTTGGCTATCTTCGGGCTGCCGGCTGTCACCATGCGTCTTCTGTCGGAAGAACAACAGACAGGCACTATCGAGTTACTCATGACCATGCCCATCCGTGATATTGAAGTCGTGGCAGGCAAATTCCTGGCTTCGTTTATTTTTTACGGATCGGTCGTGGCACTCACGTTGGTCTATCCTGTCATCTTAATGCGCTTCGGCAATCCAGACGTAGGTCCCATGATAAGCAGCTATGTAGGTGTGTTGCTTTGGGGCGCCAGCCTGTTGGGCATCGGACTTCTGGCGTCGGCGATGTCAGAAAACCAGATTAATGCCTTTATGCTGGCATTCGGGCTCATCCTGTTCTTGTATTTGACAATGATACCGGCCGATTTTTTCGCGGTGGAGCCGCCCATTAGCACAATTCTGAGTGAAATGTCGCTGCAGGGTCACCTCAACGGCTTTTTGAATGGACTTGTGACGGCTAAAGATGTGTTGTACTACCTGACGATAACGGCCGTCTCGCTTTTCGCCGCGGCGCGCATTCTGGAGAGCCGTCGTTGGCGCTAATATTTCAGACATAAACTTCCGCAGTTAGGTTGGAGTCGCTATGACGAACGAAACAGTTGCTCGCAGCAGCCGCATCATACCATGGCTAGGATTCGGCCTGATCTTCATCGGCGCTGTCGTGACCATTATTACGCGCCGTTTTGAACTGGTGAACAACGTGTTACTGGGGAGCGGTGCGATGTTGTTGCTGCTCTACGCCTTCTTGAATCCCGACGACATCCGTGAATTCATAAGCGGGCGCCAGGCGCGCTATGGCACGAGCACAGCGCTTTCCATCCTGTTCTTTGCAGCAATTGCTATCTTGCTCTACTGGATGGCTTATCAGAACGAGGACTGGCGCCTGGACGTAACAGAAACGGGCGCGTTTACGCCGCCAGAAGAAACAATCGAGCTCTTACAGGGATTGGATGAAGCGGTGCACGTGATCGGTTTTTATACCGTAGACCTGGGAATGCAGCGCGAAGAGGCGCGGACGATTCTGGAAAACCTTTCGGCCCACAGCGACCGTCTGACTTACGAGTTTGAAGATCCGGAGACGAACCCGCTCCTTGCCGAACGCTATGAACTCAACTTCAATGGGACTCTGGTTTTTGTTAAGAATCAGGACCAGCCGGACGAGACGTTTGCCCGGGCCAGCAGCCTGAGCGAGCGTGACATTCACGCTGCCTTGCTAAAGGTGGCCAACCCAGTCGCCAAGAAGCTGTACGTGCTAACAGGACATGGCGAACCGGGCATTGATAGCTTCACGCCGGAAGGTATGGGAACGACCGTGGGCTTGTTGGAGGACCAGGGCTTCACCGTGGAAACACTGAACCTGTTTACCAGCGGCGCTGTACCGGATGATGCCAGCGTCGTCGCCGTCATCGGCCCACAGTCGCCTCTAGATGAAAGCGAAGTGTCAGCGCTGACCACCTACATTGACAACGGCGGCGCGGCGCTGATCGCCCGCGATGTCGTCGACAGCGAAACGCGCGCCGTCGCCGAAGACGACGGTTTAAACACGTATCTGGAAGAGACCTGGGGCATTACGCTACGCAATGACGTGATCATCGATCAAGATTTGGCGCGGGCGGGCCAGACCTTTGGCCTGGAATTCATCGGCGCCAATTACGGCGCAAGTCCTATCATTACGAGTGAGCTGCAGGAATTTGGAACGCGGTTTAGCCTGGCGCGTTCGGTGGCAACAGAAGCGCCAGAAGGCATCACTATCACTCCATTGGTGAGCACCAGTCCCGACGCCTGGGGCGAAACGGACATCACGGCGTTGTCGCAACAGGGCACGGCTAATCCAGATGAGGTGGATGCGCAAGGGACGCTAAATATCGGCGTGAGCGCCGAGCGCGCAGAAAGCGAGTCACGCCTGGTGGTTCTTGGCGATTCGGACTTTGCGACCAATGCCAACCTTGTGTGGGGTGGCAACAGCATCTTGTTGGGCAACGCGCTGAACTGGTTGGCTGACGATGAAGTGACGATTGAGCTGGCGCCGCGCGAGTCGATCCAAAGGCAGTTGAACATACCGGAACAGCAGCTTCGCATGTTGCGTCTGGTCAGTATCTGGTTTGGCCCCATCCTGATGGGCGTTATTGGATTTGTGGTGTGGCGGGGACGGAGGCAGCGCATATGAGCTGGCGCACGACGGGTATTCTATTTATCGTCCTCGTCGTCGTCGGCGCGCTGGTATACTTTCAGAGTAGACAAGACGACGATGCGCCGGCTGATTTGACGCCGACGGCGCCGGTCACAGACAGTGTGTCCATCTTTGAGGGCGTCACGATTGACGACGTGCGGCGTCTGGAGATAACGGCGAGCGGTGGTCAAGAAGCCTCGTTTTCGCGAGAGGCAGAAGCGGGCTGGTTCATGACAGTGCCCACAGCGACGACGGTGATGAGCCAGACGGTGACCAATTCGGTCATGGGCCTCGTGAGCACGGCGAGCCGCCGCACGTTTAGCCCTGACGAAAGCCCCTTGGACGCTTATGGTCTAGAGGCGCCGTCGCGACAGATAATTGTCGTCGCGGGGCGTGACGGAGAGGTCCTTCGCTACCAGCTGGATGTGGGCAACGCGACACCAGCCGAAGATGCCTACTATGTGTTGCGCCAGGGTGACAGCCGCATTCACCTGATGACAAAGTCAATCCTGGACGGAGTTTTCGAGCTGGCAACCGAGCCTCCGCTACCGCAGTCGCTGCCCACGGCGCCCGGTACGAGTACGGAGCCGATCACGCCGACAACGGTTGTACCCTAGGCAAAATACCAGATTTGCGTACTATTGGAGCAAGGATATAATTAAATATTGTCTTGCTCGGCAGAGCGACGCAACCGTGCGACGACTGACTGGGCTCGTACAGTTTTTTGGAGGTATGAATGGCTTTAGATGCAGAAAAGAAGGCCGAACTGATCGAACGGTTCGCGCAGCACGAGGGCGACACCGGTTCGCCTGAAGTTCAAATTGCTATCTTCGACTCAAGAATCCGGGAATTGCAGGAGCATCTCCGCACGCATAAACATGACGAAAGCTCGCGACGTGGGCTCTTGAAGCTGGTAGGTAAACGCCGCCGGCTGTTAGCCTATCTTCGTCGCAAGGACCCGGAGCGTTACAGGGCAATTCTGAGTGAGCTGGGCTTGCGCCGGTAAGGCATTTGGCTAGTTGTTTCGCGCGTAGACGGCATTCGCCGCTACGCGCTTGTTTTTAGGACTTGGTGAGGCGCATGAGTAACGGGGCTTAGGTATTGGAGAGTGCGCAGTATGGCGTTTCGTGAGAGGCTCATACTGCTCAATTTCCAGTTCCTAATCCCCCGTGAGCCTCCCAATACTCATAGATTGAGCGTTCAAGCATAGTGCGGTTAGACAGAACGTCTAGTTGGTAACGGTTGTCGCATTGCGGCACGTTGTGCAACTTAGACCCTGTTTGCACACCATCGCATTGCACGCTCCTGGATTACGAATTGGAGGAACAATCGTAATGTTAGAAGAAAAACGGTTTACAACCACTGTTGGTACGAAGGAAGTCACCTTTACAACGGGTAAGCTGGCAGAACAAGCCGGCGGCGCGGTCGGCATTCAGGTAGGCGACAGCCTGCTGCTGGCGACGGCGACAATGTCTAAGTCCATTCGTGAAGGACTGGACTTCTTCCCCCTGATGGTAGATTTTGAAGAAAAACTATATGCGGCGGGTCGCATTCCCGGCGGTTTCTTCCGCCGCGAAGGCCGGCCGTAGTCCGGGCGGCTTTTTTCGCCGTGAAGGACGGCCCACAACCGAAGCAATTCTAACGGCGCGCTTGATTGACCGGCCGTTGCGCCCCCTCTTCCCTGATGGTATGCGCAATGAAGTTCAGGTAATCGTGACGGCGCTTTCGTCGGACAGTCTAAATCACCTGGACATCATGACGGTCAATGCGTCCAGTGCCGCGGTGCACATTTCGGATGCCCCTTGGAATGGACCGGTAGGCGCAGTGCGCATCGGCCTCATCGACGGAGAGTTCGTCGTCGATCCGCTAATTTCGGAGATGGATCGTAGCAACCTCGATTTGCGCATCGCCGCCACGCGGGACGCTATCATCATGGTCGAAGCCGGCGCCAACGAGGTCGACGAGCAGACACTTGTGGATGCCCTTGAGTTCGGCCACGAAGCGATCCAGCCGCTCATCGACATACAGGAAGAAATGCGCGCGGCCGTGGGGAAGGAAAAACGCGAAGTAGAGATCGTCAAGCCCGAGGCCGAACTTGAGAACCGTATCCAGGAAGCCGTGGGCAACCGGGTGCGCGAGATCATACTGGAATACGGGGAACGTGAAGAGCGCGATCAGGCGCTAGACCAGTTGCGCGAGGACACGGTAGAGCAACTATCGCAGGGTGAGGAAATCGTCGACAGTAAGACGGTGAACAACGTCATACAGAGTAATTTGAAGAAAGTTGTGCGCAGCCGCATTTTGGACGATAAGGTGCGCCCCGATGGTCGCGGTTATGATGAAATCCGCGAGCTTTCCTCGGAGATTGGCATCAGTCCCAGAGCGCACGGTTCGGGTCTCTTCCGCCGGGGACGCACGCAGGTGCTTTCGATCGCCACACTGGGCACGCCGCGCGAAGCGCAGAAGTTAGACAACCTATATCCGGAGGAGTCACAGCGGTTCATGCACCACTATAACTTCCCGCCCTACTCCACCGGGGAGACCTGGTTCTTGCGCGGACCAAAACGCCGCGAGATCGGCCACGGCAAGCTGGCGGAGACGGCGCTACGCCCGATGATTCCCACGGAAGCCGAATTTGCGTACACAATTCGACTTGTCTCGGAAGTGCTCTCGTCTAACGGCAGCACGAGCCAGGCAAGCGTGTGCGCCGGCAGTCTGGCGCTTATGGACGCAGGCGTACCGATCAAGAGTCCGGTCGCCGGTGTTGCCATGGGCATGGTCAAAGAGGGCGACCGCTACGCGGTCCTGTCCGATATTCAGGGCATGGAAGATCACTTCGGCGACATGGACTTCAAGGTCGCCGGAACGCGCGATGGCGTCACGGCTTTGCAGATGGACATTAAAGTCGAGGGGATCTCGCGCGAGGTTATGGCCGAAGCGCTGGAACAGGCACTTAAGGGTCGCCTGCAAATCCTGGACAGCATGAACCAGACGATGAGCGAGCCGCGCGAGGGCCTGAGCAAGTGGGCCCCACGCATGGAAACGATCAAGATCGATCCAGAGCAAATCGGCGCCATTATCGGTAAGGGCGGCAGCACGATTCGCTCCATGGAAGAGGACTTTGAGGTATCGATCGACATTCAGGAAGACGGCACGGTGTTTGTCGCCGGTGTAGACGGCGAGAAGACGGATGCCGCGCTGGAGCGCATTCGCACCATTGCCAAGGGCCCGGAACTGGGCGAAATCTACCTTGGCAAGGTCGTGCGCGTCGTGGACTTCGGCGCCTTTGTCGAACTAATTCCGGGAACCGACGGCCTGGTTCATATCTCACAGCTCTCGACGGAGCGCGTAGAGAAGGTTGACGATGCCGTAAAGGTTGGCGACGAGATTATGGTCATGGTCACCGACGTCGATAAGAACAATGAGAAGGTGCGTCTCTCGCGTCAGGCCGTTCTGGAAGGCTGGACGCTAGAAGAAGCGCGATCCAAAGACAGCGCTATCAACGGCAACCGTGGCGGACGTCGTCGTCGACGATAAGCAATAAGCAGAAGAGCGAACGGGCGTTTAGAGGCGTCTTGTAAGCGTTGCCCCGGCTACAGCAGCCGGGGCTTTTCTTTACAGCTTGGCCTGAGCGGGTACAATACATCGCCAACTCGAGTACCAACAAGTAAAGATCGTGCTATCTGGTGAGAGCCTGCCGGCAATGGGCAGCGCTCGCGCTTGGCGAACCAGGTAAGAATTGGAGCCAGAATCAACTAAGAGGAAGGAACTTATGCATCACTCGGCATCGCAAATTACCCAGACCACGCGAAACCTTGTAGATGTGGCGATGGGTCGCAAGGCGGCAGATCTCGTCTTACGAAACGGCCATCTGGTTAGCGTACAGTCGGGCGAAATCATAGAAAACAGTGACGTCGCTATTTCAGGCGAGCGGATTGCCTACGTGGGCCCAGACGCGTCGCACACGGTCGGCGAAGGGACTGAAGTGATCGACGTCGCCGGTAAGTATCTTGTGCCCGGTCTCCTTGACGGTCACATGCACATCGAGTCGGGTATGATCACGGTGACGGAGTTTGTGCGGGCCGTGGCGCGGCGCGGTACTACTGGCATGTTTGTCGATCCACACGAGATCGCCAATGTGTTTGGGCTAGAGGGCGTGCGCCTTATGGTAGAAGAGGCTAAGAGCCAGCCGATTCACGTCTGGGTGCAAATGCCGTCATGCGTACCATCGGCCCCAGGATTGGAGACGCCGGGTGCAGCCATTGGCCCTGATGAAGTTGCGGAAGCGATGCGCTGGGAAGGCATTATCGGCCTGGGAGAAATGATGAATTTCCCGGGCGTCTTCATGGGCGACGAAAGAATGCACGCAGAGATGGCCGAGACGCGCGCAGCGGGTAAGGTTGTCGGAGGTCACTATGCATCTCTGGATCTGGGCCTTCCCTTTCACGGCTACGCGGCCGGCGGGCCCCAAGATGACCACGAAGGGACGCGCATGGAAGACGCGGTGGCGCGGGTGCGACAGGGAATGAAGGCCATGCTGCGGCTCGGTTCGGCATGGTACGACGTCGCCAGCCAACTCCCGGCTATCACGGAACTGGGTCTTGATTCACGAAACTTTATTTTATGCACGGATGATTCACATTCCGGCACATTGGTCAACGACGGACACATGGATCGTGTGTTGCGCCACGCTATCGACGAGGGCCTTGATCCGCTCACTGCCATACAGATGATGACCATCAACACGGCGGAGCATTTTGGTGTGTCTCAGGACGTGGGCATGATCGCGCCAGGTCGCTATGCAGACATCGTGATCGCGGACGATCTGGCCGACTTTGCCGCAGAAGTGGTGCTGGCCAAAGGGGCGATCATCGCTCGCCAGGGAAAGCTAGAAGAAGAACTTCCCTCGTTTGTCTATCCGGAGTGGGCCACAAATTCGGTGAAGTTGGGTCGAGCGCTGACGGCAGCCGATTTTGAACTAAAGACGGGTGGCGCCGGAAACGATGGCACGGTACAGGCGAACGTCATTGGCGTCATTGAGAATCAGGCGCCCACACGTCACCTGCAAATGGAACTAGCGGCGCAAAACGGTCAGGTACGCGTCAATATGGCAAAGGATGTGGCCAAAATTGCCCTTGTCGAACGCCATAAAGGCACCGGCGCAGTACAGGTTGCTCTTGTGCACGGGTTTGGCTTCAACGTGCCTTGCGCCGTTGCCACTACAGTAGCCCACGATAGTCACCACATGATCGTCGTTGGAACAAGTGAAGAAGACATGGCCATCGCCGCCAATGAATTGGGCCGCGTTCAAGGGGGCCAGATCGTGGTCAGCGAAGGGCAAACACAGGGTCTGGTAGAGCTTCCCATCGCGGGTCTCATGTCCAACGAGCGCGCGGAAATGGTTGCCGAAAAGACCGCGACGGTGTTGCAGGGATTTCGCAACTGTGGGTGCGAGCTGAATAATGCCAACATGCAGCTGAGCCTCTTGGCCCTGGTGGTGATTCCCGATTTGCGCATCTCCGATAAAGGGCTGGTCGACGTTAATCAATTTGACTTCGTGCCGGTCGTCACCTAACGATTGACCTACCTGTATCTATCCACTAAACTCGCGCCACTCATAGTAAGTTAAAAGCTCTTGTCCCCTGATTACAGGATATAGACTATGTCGGAAATAGGTCTTGAAATTGCCGTTGTCCTGCTCCTCGTAATGCTCAACGGCGTCTTCGCTATGTCGGAAATTGCGATTGTTTCGGCCCGGCATGTTCGGCTGCAACGAATGGCTCGTGATGGCAGTCTGGGCGCGCAGGCAGCGCTCGATCTGATCGAGAATCCAAACCGCTTCCTGTCGACGGTGCAGGTAGGCATCACGCTTGTGGGCATCTTCGCCGGCGCATTTGGCGGCGCCACGGTTGCCGGCGTGCTTGCCGAACAACTAAGGGATGTACCGCTGGTAGGGCCGTACGCGGGCGGCGTCAGCCTGGCGCTGGTCGTGGGCACCATCACATACTTATCGGTCGTTATCGGCGAGTTGGTACCCAAACGTATCGCGCTGCAATATGCGGAACGAATCTCTGCTGCCGTCGCCAGACCTATGCAAGCTATCTCGGTGATAGCCGGACCGGTCGTGCGGCTGCTGAGTATTTCCACGGAGGCGGTGCTGGCGGTCATGGGAATTAAGGCACAGCCGCAGGAAGCTGTCACCGAAGAGGAAATACGGGTGCTCGTGGAACAGGGCGCGCAGGCGGGAATGATCGAAGAGGTAGAAAGGGACATGGTGGAAAGCATTTTTCGGCTGGACGACCGGCCGCTGGAAGCCATGATGACGCCGCGCATGGAGATCGTCTGGCTAGACGTCAATGCTGAACCAGAAGAAAATCGCCGGCTAATTGAGGAGTCGAACTTCTCACGCTTCCCCGTTTGTGACGGTGATCTCGATCACGTCATTGGTATCGTGCACGCCAAGGATCTTCTCTCGGACTGTCTGGATGCGAAACCGATGGACATCAGAGGGGCAATGCGTTCACCCCTTTACGTGCCGGAGTCAGTGCACGCCCTGCGCGCTCTGGAACGATTCAAACAAAGTGGTATCCACATGGCCTTGCTCATAGACGAATATGGCGGGATAGAAGGTGTGGTAACGCTTTTTGATATCCTGGAAGCAATCGTAGGCGACATTCCCACACTTGGCGAAATCGAAGAACCGCCCATCGTGCAGCGCGACGATGGTTCCTGGCTCGTCGATGGTCTGCTTTCGATAGACGAGCTTGTGGATCATTTTGGCATCCGTGCCATGCCGTCTGAAGGCGCCTACCAGACGCTGGGCGGTTTTATGGTCCTCATGCTTGGCAGCGTGCCGTCTGCCGGTGACTCCTTCGAGTGGGAGAGCATACGCTTTGAAGTCGCCGACATGGACGGCAATCGTGTGGATAAGGTTTTGATTGAACTCTTGCCCGAATCAGATTAGCAGCCCAAGAAGCGGCATTCGGTCTCGGTCGCAGCGATGAGCTGGACGACTCGTACGTGGCAGCCAACAGTGCGGCGCGATGGCCCATTTGTGGTCGTTGGCGCGTTTTTTCTAATCCCATCCCTTTTTTTCATGACAGCCTGGTATGTTGATTTCCTTGCCGGCCGATCCAGCTCCCTGATCCTAACAACCGTTGCAGTACTTGCGGCTATTCTTCCGGCGCTCATCTGTTTCC
>CAYSMQ010000040.1:0-18793 GCA_964432035.1 uncultured Ardenticatenaceae bacterium | reverse complement strand
GAATCTTACAATTCATCACGGAAGCGATACCCAACTCCCGGTTCCGTAATGATGTATCGAGGGCGTCCGGGTTCCGGCTCTACCTTACGGCGCAGGTTGCTGATGTTCACGCGCAGCAGATGGACCTGTCCGGCGTAATTATCGCCCCAAACCTGGCGCAGCAGTTGCTGGTGCGTCAAGACTTTGCCGGCATGCGTGATCAAAACACGCAACAGATCATATTCAGTTGGGGTCAACTGGATCTCTTCGTCTCCTCTCGTTACCTGACGCCGGTTCATATCCACGGTCACCAGGCCCACTTGTACTACCGGCTCGGTTGTGGGTTGCGCTGCGCGTCGCAACGCCACGCGCAAACGAGCCATCAACTCGCCGGCCCCGAATGGCTTGGTGAGATAGTCGTCTGCGCCGGCATCTAGGGCCGCAATCTTATCCTTTTCTCGCTCCCGGACGGAGAGAATGATGATGGGGATCTCCGTCCATTCGCGCAATCTCCGCGTTACCTCGATGCCGTCAATGCCGGGCAGTCCAAGATCAAGAATGACAATATCGGGCCGATACTTGGCCACTGCCGGTAACCCTTCTTCGCCACTGCTTGCTTCAAACGTTTCATATTGGTGTGCTTTGAGCACCGTGTCCAGGAAGCGGCGGATAGCACGTTCGTCATCAATGATTAAGATTCGAGGTCCGGAATCAGTCATAGGGTTTGCTTCTCCTGTAACTGGACGATTTCAGCCACTAGCGGTAACGCGACTGTGAATACGGCGCCACCTCCACTTCGGTTTTCAGCCCAGATACGGCCATGATGAGCCTCGACGATGCCTTTGCTGATTGAGAGACCAAGCCCTGTGCCGGGTCTTCCCTGTGCCGGTAGCCGGTCTCCCTGTGCCAACCGGGTTCCTTCCGAGCGGTAAAATTTCTCAAAGACGCGGCCCAACTCCCCTTGTGGAATGCCCGGCCCACGATCCAGGACCTGCACCAGCAGTTCGTCCTCGCGCACACAGCTTCGAATCGTGACCGCCGAGCCAGGCGGCGCATATTTATCGGCGTTCTCGATGAGGTTCACCAAAACCTGTACGAGCAGAACGAAATCCGCCGGCACAAGCGGCAAGTCATCAGGGATTTCGAGAACCACATCACGTTTACCCAGCCGTGACTCGACGTGGGACAAGGCTACGCCGACCACATCCCCGATGTCTACAGGTGCGTCACCGATTTTTAGGGCTCCGGCTTCCAACCGCGTCATGTCCAGCAGATTTCCCACCAGCCGATTGAGGCGTTCGGCCTCTTCGTAGGCATTCTTGACAAGATCGCGTCGCGCCCGTTCGTTCAGGAGATACTCATCGTCCCGCAGGCTGCTGAGAGATCCCGTGATTGACGCCAGCGGCGTGCGCAAGTCATGGGAAATTGAGTTGAGTAGCGCCGTCTGCAGCTTCTCCGTCTCCTGCAGCAATTGCGCCTCCTGGGCCCTCTCGGCTAGCAGGGCACGTTCGATAGCCACCGCGGCCTGGCTGGCGAAAGATTCCAGGAGTCGTCGTTGCTCGGCCGTCATCGTGTCGTCAGCGTTATCTGCCTCATCGAAAACGACGCCCAGGACGCCAACCACGTCGCGAGCCGTCTTCAAGGGTAAGTAATAACCATCAGCTCCGGCCAGTGTCTCCGTACCACGGCCCGCCGGCTCGTTGTGTTCAAAGGTCCAGGTGGCCACCGCATACTCGTCAGCGTCGAAACTGAAATCTGCACTGGCATCGTGCAGCTCGATTCGCTCGCCGGCATCTACAAAAACGGCTGCGTGACCGGACATGATTTGCTCCACGTGCCTGACAACAATACGCGTAAGTTGCGCCAATCCCACGGCCGCCGCCAGATCACGGCTGAGTTCGTAAAGAACGGCTGTATGTGTTTCCCGCCGCTGGGCAGAACGAGCCTGTTCATGCGCTCGTGCCGCGAGGGAGGTAATGACCAGTCCGACGCCCAGAAGCCCCATGAAAGTAATCAGGAATTGGGCATCGGCCACGACAAACGTATAAAAGGGTGGCACAAAAACGAGGTCAAAGGCGATGACGCTTAGAATAGAAGCGACAATGGCAGGCGCTCGTCCCAGACTAAGAGCAGCCAGGACAACCGCTAACAGATAGAGCATGACCAGATTGGTTGGCTCGATAAATGGACGGAACGGCAACCCCAGCAGCGTGGCTAATGCGACGAGGCCAGCGCTGCGCAAATAACTACCTGTTTGCATGCGCTTCCTACGAGCAGGACGGGAAGTATCCTGCGACGGGTCACTGCGTTCGGCGCTGATGACATAGACGTCGATATCGCGGCTAAGACGAATAATCTGGTCCACGATCGAGCCGCGCAACAACTCGCGCCAACGGGGTTGCAGAGGCTTTCCGGCGACGATCTTCGTCGCATTGTGGCTGTGGGCAAAGGCGACGATGGTATCGGCTACCGAGTTGCCCGGCAGTCGCGCGCTCTTGCCGCCAAGAGACTCCGCCAGGCGCAGCGCGTGAGCGATGCGAGCGCGCTCAACTTCGTTCAGCGAAGCGTGAGCCGATGTCTCCACATATACGGCGTACCATTCAGCGTTGAGTCGCGAGGCCAGGCGGCGAGCACTGCGCACCAGACGCTCGGCCAGCGGGCTGGGGCCAACACAGACTAACAACCGCTCGGCGGTTGGCCATGTACTACGTATGCCATGGGTTTGCATGTAGGCGCGCATCTGCTCGTCGACGCGGTCGGCGGCGCGGCGCAAGGTCAGCTCGCGTAGTGCGGACAGGTTGCCCGGGCGAAAGAATCGGCGCATGGCCCGTTCCGCTTGCTCCGGGATATAGACCTTGCCCTCTTCAAGCCGCTGCAGAAGCTCGTCGATAGGCAGGTCGATCAGTTCGATGTCGTCGGCCTCGTCCAGAACGCGATCGGGCACGGTCTCGCGCACCGGAACTTCTGTGATACGGGCGATCACGTCATTCAGGCTTTCCAGGTGCTGGATATTCATCGTCGTGTACACGTCAATGCCGGCGTTGAGCAACTCCAGCACATCCTGGTAGCGCTTGCTGTGTCGAGAGCCGGGCGCGTTCGTGTGGGCCAATTCGTCTACTAACGCAATGGTCGGCTCGCGAGAGAGCAACGCATCCAGGTCCATCTCGGTGAGAGTAACGCCCCTGTAGGAAATCGCCCGCCGGGGAACGGTTTCCAGCCCTGCCAATAGTGCTTCCGTCTCCGCCCGCCCATGCGTCTCGACGTAACCCACGACCACGTCCATCCCCTCTTCTACACGCTGCCGGGCAGCCTCCAACATGGCATAGGTTTTGCCAACGCCGGCCGCATAGCCAACAAAGATTTTCAGCCGTCCGTAGTTCAATCGGTTTTCTTCAGATTGCTGGTGTTCTAATAACCGGTTTCGTGTCTCGTCCATCATAAATTGTCCCTTTCGGACCAGTGATTGATAACAACGCTCGCCCTGGGCTTTCTACCCAGTGAATAGGTTGCATCCTTTCTCCCTTATCTGCCTTCCTGCCAATAGTTTCGTCGGAGACGAAGACGCCCGCATTCGCCGGCTCGATTTGCGAGCGACAGGAAGCACCATGGAGAGAGGTTTCATGAGGGGCTTCCTAAACCGGAGCCAGGACAACCATCAGCTATATGTCGACAGAGAGCGTAAGGCAATAAATAGAAAAGTCGTCATGCGAGCTAGCTGCGCTACCCTCACCGGACAGCAAGACAAGCCAATCAGCACGGCAGCGCCCAGAAACAATCGACCGGGTATGCCGTTTCTCCCTCTTTATCCCGGCATAGATGCACATAATTCCATATTATCAAGCACAACCTCAATCAAGCGTCAAGGTTTGTCACTTTAGCATCAAGGAAGGGTCAATTTCGCGCCTGGTTTCGTCGCGTGCATTTCTCAACCCGTATGATCTCCCGGATCGTTCATAAAGACGGCCGACGATATGCGAATCGCCCCCAAATCGGCTCACGATATTAAGGGGCTGTCAACGTTTAACGCTAGCACATCACAAAGATGTCAAGATCGGCCCCAGGCTACGGAAGAAAGCCGTGACTTATGGTAGCGTTTTCTGGTGATCGAAGTGTGGCGAGCGTTGAAAATCGCCTCGCCGCTTTTATTTGTGTGCTGCATTCTCGCCTGACGCCACACGAAGAAACTTAGAAACTTCGTGTCCGATTGTTTTGAACAGGACAGGTCAACGTTGGCGACCATCGGGCGGATTGCAGAGCTATTGTGCCGGAGGCAAACGTAAGCATGTACGGTCAAATTCTATGGCTCGTCGTAGAAGGCATCATTTTCATTTACCTGGGATATGTGTTGATCCGACCGGAGGAGTTCTAAGTGTTGGTGAGGGTTGTATTGCCGCTGCTGGTATTTGTCGGTCTTCTGGCGATACTGGTCTACGTTCTGGGTGAGTATCTCGCCTGGATATTCCGAAAGGAGATGGCGGTCGAGTCGTATGTTTCAAGGTGGTTATCGCGGTGGTCTGCGTTCCTGGAAAGAGTCGTCTTCATTCCCCTGGAGCGTACGATTTATCGCATTTCGGGCATCAACCCCGCTCGTTCGATGGGTTGGAAAGAATACTTCCTGGCGGGCTTCGTTCTGAACCTGGTGCTGTTCGTTTTTCTTTACATCGTCTTCCTGCTTCAAGGTATGCTTCCACTCAACCCACAGGAAATTGAAGGAGTCAACTGGCACCTGGCCTTTCATAATGCAGCTACCTTCGTCAGCAATACCAACCAGCAGCACTACAGCGGGGAGCTCTCTCTAAGTTATTTTTCCCAGCTGTTTGCCGTCGTGCTGGCTATGTTTCTGTCGGCCGGAACGGGTATGGCCTACATGGTGGGTTTCGCCCGTGGGCTGTTGAATAGGGAAGATCCGCGTTTGGGAAACTTCTACACCGCCCTGGTCAAGTCGGTTGTCAGGTTTCTGCTGCCGGTCAGCCTGTTTGTTGCTTTGCTGCTGGTGGCAGAAGGGGTGCCGCAGACGTTTCGCGGCGCCGCCGAGGTGCGAACGCTGGAAGGTGCACAACAATTTATCGCCCGGGGCCCGGTCGCCGTTCTGGAGGCCATCAAGATGGTCGGCACGAACGGCGGCGGATTCTTTGGTGCAAACGCTGCCCATCCCTTCGAGAATCCCACGCCACTGACAAATATTGTTTTGAACCTGGTGATGCTGGCCTCGCCAATGGCTGCCGTCTACGCCTATGGCGTCTGGATGCGCAGACGCCGTCACGGGTTGGTCATTTTGGGATCCGTATCGATCATCGTATTGGCCTTGTTAGGGCTTGCGGTATGGGGCGAGACCGGTCCCAATCCGGCCCTACAGGGCCTGGGCCTGGACCAAGCGATGGGAAATATGGAGGGCAAGGAAACGCGCTTTGGCCCTGTATTGAGCGCCTTATGGGGCGTCTCCACCACCTCAACGACCAGCGGAGCCGTCAACGCCATGCACGACAGTTTTACGCCGTTGGGGGGGCTGGCCCTATTCCTGGGCATGAGCATGAATTCGCTCTTTGCCGGGGTGGGTACGGGCCTCCTCAATCTACTGACTTACGTGCTGCTCAGCACCTTCATCGGCGCGCTGATGATCGGCCGCGCGCCCAGCTATCTTGGTAAGCGGGTCGAACCCTTTGAAGTAAAGTGGGCGGCGATCATCATCCTGCTCTTGCCGACGCTGGTACTTTTTCCCACGTCCCTGGCCCTGATTACAGAGGCGGGACGCGCAGGCATTACAAACGCCGGCTACCATGGCCTGAGCCAGATTATCTACGAATACTTCTCTGCAGCAGCCAACAATGGCAGTGGCTTTGAGGGGCTTCAAGACAATACTGCTTTCTACAACGTGACCGCCGGCGCTGTCATTCTGCTGGCCCGCTACATCCCCGTCTTCTTGCAAATGGTCATTGCCGGCTCCTTCGCGAGTAAGAAGATCCGGCCGGAGACGGCGGGCACGTTAAAGGTTGAAAACCTTTCCTTCCTCATCTTGTTCGTCGGCGTTCTGATTATCATCAGCGGACTGGTATTCATTCCGGCCCTCGCTCTGGGCGTCGTCGCCGAAATATTGCTGACTGTGTAACTGACTATGAATAGAGAACAGATAAGACAAGCACTCATCGATTCGGTGGTCAAACTTGACCCTCGCTATCTGATCAAGAACCCGGTGTTATTCGTCGTGGAAATCACCACCGTGATGGCGATCATGATGACCATCAGCCCCGCCTTCTTTGGCGGTGAGGAAAGCAGAATCTACTACGGCGTCATCGCCGGGATTCTGGTCTTTACGCTGCTGTTTGCTACCTTTGCCGAATCGCTGGCCCAGGCGCAGGGTGAAGCGCACACGGCCAGCCTGCGGGCCATGAAAGAGGATGTCATCGCCTACCGTCTGCGCGAGGATGTGCCTCTGGCCCAGATTGGCAGTGACAGCCTCCTGGAACAGGTCGATGCCGAGCAACTGCGCAAGGGTGACTTGATCGTCGTGCGCAAGGGAGAGACGATACCCAGAGACGGGACCATTGTGGAAGGATCCGCTTCTATTGATGAATCGGCAATCACAGGCGAGTCCGAACCTGTGATCCGGCGCAGCGGCACCGACCGTAGTTCTGTCACGGGCGGTACGGATCTTCTCAGCGACCTGATTAAAGTGGAAGTGACCGTCGAGCCCGGCGAATCGTTCCTGGACCGCATGATTGGCCTGGTCGAAAGCGCCACGCGCGAAAAGACGCCTAACGAGATATCGTTGACCCTGCTGCTGGCCAGCTTCACCTTTATCTACATGCTGGTCATCAGCACCATGTTTGCCTTCGGCCGTTACGTGGACATGTCAGTCGACGTGGCCAACCAGATCGCCTTGCTCATCGGTCTGATGCCCACCACCGTTGGCGCGCTGCTGTCCGCCATCCGCATCGCCGGCATGACACGCGTGACCCGGCATAACGTCATTGCCAAGTCGGGTAAAGCTGTGGAGTCGGCGGGAGACCTGGATGTATTGGTGCTGGACAAAACAGGCACGATCACGACCGGCGAGCGTGTGGCAACGGCCTTCATCCCGTTGGGCAGCCACACCAGGGAGGAGGTGGCTGGTGTCGCGTTGAAAGCTTCGTACTATGACGAAACGACTGAAGGTCGCTCCGTGGTCGCCCTCGCCGGGCAACAGGGCCAGGTTGTGGAGCAAAGCGAGCTACCCGAGGAGAACTTTGTTGAATTCTCGGCTGTGACTGGAATGAGCGGCATCGATCTGCCTGATGGAACACAGTTGCGCAAAGGTGCGGTAGACGCGGTGCGCGAGATGGCGAACCTTATTCCCGGTGGTCTGGAAGAAGTGGCCAACGATATTGCCGACATGGGCGGCACTCCCTTAGCCGTTCTGGTCGACGAGCAGATTATCGGGCTTATCAAGCTGGAAGACCAGTTGAAGCAGGGTATCCAGGAGCGAATCGCCGAGCTGCAGAAGATGGGCATCAAAACCGTGATGTGCACGGGAGATAACGAGCGAACGGCCAAGTACATCGCCGGGCAGGCAGGCATTGACGAGTATTATGCCGAGTTCAAGCCTGAAGAAAAGATCGACCTGGTCCGCAGGATACGGGCTGCCGGTAGCCTCGTGGGCATGACCGGCGACGGCACGAACGATGCGCCGGCGCTGGCTCAGGCTGACGTGGGTCTGGCAATGAATGCCGGCACTATGGCTGCCAAGGAAGCGGGTAACATGGTCGATCTCGATTCCGATCCTACGAAATTGATCGAAGTAGTGGGCATCGGCAAACAATTGCTGATGACCCGTGGCTCGCTGACTACCTTCAGCATCGCCAACGACGTGTCCCGCTATTTTGCACTTGTACCGGCCATCTTCGCCACCGGCGCGCCGATACTGGGCAGAATCAACCTGCTTAACCTGCACTCTGCCCAGAGCACCATTATCGCCTCCCTGATCTACAACGCGCTCATCATCCCCTTCCTTATTCCCCTCGCCATGCGCGGCGTGGAGTACAAGCCGGTCAGCGCCGCCGAACTGCTCACGAGAAATCTGGTCATCTACGGTGGCACCGGCTTTATCGCTCCCTTTATCAGCATCAAGCTAATCGATACGTTACTCGTCTATCTGGGGTTTTTCTAGTGACGAACATCCACTCTCAACCCACGGACGTTAAAGAAGATAACATGGCACAGGACAGCAAGTTGACGAAAGACGATCTCCACAATGAAGTGAAAGCGGCTGATGCTCTGCAGGCACCCTCGCCACAACCGGCGCCATGGTCTCAGCAGCTGATCGTTGCCCTACGCCTGCTTATCGCCGGAATACTCCTTTGTTCGGTGCTGTATCCCCTGCTTGTGACGCTTGTTGGTCAGGCTTTGTGGCCGGCCACCGCTCACGGAGGAATCATCGAATTGGACGGCGAGGCCATTGGCGCCGAACTCATCGGCCAGTCGTTTAATGCAGATCACTTCTTCCACCCCAGACCTTCTTCCAAGGGATACGACGGCATGAATTCCGGGTCCCAGAATCTGGGACCGCTCAACGAACTTCTGACGGAAAGAGTAGCAGAGCGCTTGGAGGACCTTCAGCAGAGAGGCATTAACCCTTCCCGCGTGCCCGTTGAATGGGTCACCGAGTCGGGCTCCAGCCTCGATCCTCATATCACGCCGGCCGCTGCGCGACTTCAGGCGCCGCGTGTGAGCCGGGCCAGCGGCCTATCGCCTTCCGAACTAGAAGAGCTTATCGCCTTACACACCGAGGGCAAGCTACTGGGCATCTTTGGCTGGGAACGGGTCAACGTTCTACTTCTAAACATAGACGTCCAGGCGCGCATAGGAGAACAGCCATGAACGATCTCTCCGAGAATGGCAACGACCTGGCAAAATCCACACGAACTTACGAACAAGTATTGATCAGTGTCGCAAATCCGGAAACAGCCGCCGAGAGCGTCAGACTCGCCTTCCGTCTCACCACACCCTCGTCTGTCTTGCATATTATTAACGTAACGACGGAAGCGCCTTTTCACAAGCGTGCGGCGTTGTGGCGCAAGAGCTCGCAGCTGGTCATGGAGATGACGCAGCTTGCCAACCGCTTGGGCAGAGTCGCCAAACCTCTGGCTGCCACATCACCCTCGATTCCTGCATCCATCTTGAACGTCGCCGATGATGTCGTAGCCGACCTGATCATCCTTGGGTGGTTTGGAGAGGTTACACCTCTTGCCGTGAGAAAGAGTGCAGTGGTCAGGAAGGTGTTAGATAAAGCTGATTGCGACACGATCGTGCTCAAGTCTCGCAGTAACTTGGCCAATGTGGAGCGGTTGATCGTACCGATACACGAGAATTACAGCAGGAAGCGGCTGGCACTCGCCCAGACGCTCAGACAGAGACAGGAGAATCCCACGGAATTAGTGCTCGTTCACGTCCTCACTCCTGGCTCGCATATGCATGAGGATGAGGCGCAGAAGTTGCTCGACGAGCCGGCCGCCAGGTTGGCAGGCGATGTACAGACGTGCGTCGTGCAGGCAGACGATGTCGTGCGCGGCATCATCGATATCGTGGACAGACAAGACCTGATCGTAGTTGGACCAGGGCGTGAGTGGGTCTTCAGTCGCTTCCTCTACGGGCATAACGCCGACCAGTTAGCCAATCGCGCCCCCTGCTCGGTGCTGATGTATCGGGCGAAAGGACGCAAGGTGACTGCCTGGTTCCTCGGTCTCCTCAAGGCGCTGCGCCAGCGGCTCGCGCCAGTCAGCGAGTAGTTATTCGAATGCCTGATCGGCCCCTGCGACGCGCCTTGTTTCTCATGTTCCTGGGCATGGGCACGTTTTTCTTGATCGCCGCCCTACTGGCTCTCCTGGTGTGGCTCACCGCAGGCCATTGGCGTCCCTTTCTCCTGGAAATTGCCTTCGTGGCTATGCTGGCCACCATTCCCACTGCCTTCTATTTGTGGAGCCATTACGTGATTCATCGCCTGTGAACGGTGTATCTGGACATGATTGAGAATTCTGAAGGGAGCGCAACGCTAACTCAAGACGCGAAATTTGTCATTATCGGGTTAGGCAGTCTTGGTCAAAGCCTGGCATTGGCTTTATTGGAGCGTGGCCGCGACGTATTAGGCATAGATCGCGATCCTGTGCTGGCTCGACGCCTGTCATCCAGACTCCCGTGTCGTGTTCTGGATGCAACCGACGAAGCTGCCTGGCGCGAGGTAAACATTGCGGCTTACGACGCAGCGATAGTCACCATCCGATCCGACTTCGAGAGCAATCTACTGGCGACGGTAACGCTGAAACGACTTGGCGTGCCTTACATTGTCTCCCGCACGACAAAGGACTATCAACGAGAGATTCTAATCCAGGCGGGCGCAGATCGCGTGGTCGAGCCGGAGTCCGATGCCGGCCTTCGATTGGCTAGAGAATTAACAACGCCGGTCGGAAGTAAATGCTTGACCGTGGAACCATCCCGTTACATTAGCGTAGTTGAAGTGCCTCCTTCTCGCCAGGGAAAGACGTTGGACGACCTGCTCCTACCGAGCGGCCTGGAGATTACTGTGCTGGCTATCCAGCGAGGTGACGAATCGCTGGTACAACCACCTGCCGATACTATATTACTGGACGGGGATCTGCTAGTAGTGATGGCCAACACTGAAGCTACGGGCGTATCGTTTCTTAATCAAATCTAAACGGGCAGTTGGTAGTGTAGATAGTGTAGTAAGCGCTTCGGCGTGCCCTCCGCGCTGGAGCGCTCGCTACAGGCCAATGGTTTACAGAAGGTTCGTCGTGCGCACTTTATTGCGATTTTTGCGGCGGGGCGCGCTGAAGCGCTCACAAGGAACCTGGCCGAGCTATAATAGCGGATAGTGTGGAGATGATAGATGGCAGAGACGATACTCGTCGTAGACGATAAGGCCAACGTGCGCACAATGTTGCGCGAATATCTGACGGAGCACGGTTTTCGCGTGGTCACGGCCGAAAACGGGCGGACGGCTCTGTTCGTGGCGCGAGAGTCGAGCCCCGACCTAGTCTTGCTGGACATCATGATGCCGGAGATGGACGGCTACGCCTTCATTCGCAACTATCGCAAAGAGTCGGACGCGCCGATTATTCTGCTGACGGCAAAGCTGGAAGAGACCGACAAGGTGTTGGGCCTGGAGCTGGGCGCGGACGATTACGTGACGAAGCCGTTTGGCATGCGCGAGCTGGTGGCGCGCATTCGCGCCGTACTGCGCCGGGCGCACGGAGATGTGGCGCCGCGCGAGGTGCTGCGCGTGGGCGACGTGACGTTGGACCACGACACGCGGGAGGTGACGGTGAACGGGCGCGAGGTGGTACTGACGCCGTCGGAGTTTGACCTGCTGGCGACGATGATGTCCTCGCCGGGTCACGTTTTCTCGCGCATCGAACTCCTGGAACGGCTGCAAGGGGTGGTCGTCGAAGGCGCGGAGAAGACGATTAATGTGCACATACACAATCTGCGCAATAAGCTGGAGGAAGATCCGTCCAATCCGACCTATATTGAAACTGTCTTTGGTGTGGGCTACCGCTTCGCGCGGCCCTAAAACACGATGCGCTCGCTCTATTTCAAGCTGATTCTGGTCCTTCTCGCCGTGAGCCTGGCGGGCACTTTTTTGGCTGCCACCCTGATCCGGCGCAGCAGCGAACGCCAGTTTGACCGCTATTTGCGCGAGCGCGCGCAGGCGGAGTTTGTGCGCGACGTGCAGGCCTATTACGTGATTACGGGCTCTTTGCAGGGCATCGAGCGGCTGGTAGACCGGGCCATTGCGCGCACCCAGGCGGGCGGCGAGCGACGCATCCTGCCCTACGCGTTGGCCGACCACCGGGGCGTTATTATCGTGGGCAGCGGCCCTTGGGAGCGAGGCGAGATTGTCCCGCCTGGCGCGTTGGAGGAAGGGATAGCGGTGACCGTGGGCGGCGAACAGATCGGGACGGTGTTGCTGTTGAGCCTGGAGTGGGAGCGCGACGCGTTCGAACAACGATACTTGCGGGGCGTGAACCGGGCGCTGTGGTTGGGCGCGTTGGGCGGCACGGCTATTGCCGTGTTGTTGGGCGCGCTGCTGGCGGGCACGCTGACGCGCCCCTTGCGCGAAATGGCCGACGCCAGCCACGCCATGGCGCAGGGCCAGCTGGAGCAGCAGGTGCCGGTGCGCAGCGACGACGAGCTGGGCGAGCTGGCGCGGGCGTTCAACCGCATGAGCGCGGAGCTGGCGCGCATCACGCGGCAACGGCGGCAGATGACGGCGGATATCGCGCACGATTTGCGCACGCCGCTGACGGTGCTCGCCGGCTACCTGGAGGCCATGGAAGAGGGCACGCTGAGACCGACGCCCGAGCGCCTGGCTATGATGCAGCAGGAAGTGGCAGGCCTGACGCGGCTGGTGGAAGATCTGCGCGTGCTGTCCCTGGCCGACGCCGACCGTTTGGAGCTGAACCTGGAGCCGGTGGACGTGGGCGAGTTGCTGGCGCGGGTGCGCGACGTGCACGCGCCACAGGCCCAGGAGGAGTCGATTGCCCTGCAGGTTAACGTATCCCCGGACCTACCACCGGTGCGCCTGGACCCGGCGCGCATGCGACAGGTGATCGGCAACCTGGTGAGCAATGCACTGCGGCACACGGCAACGGGCGGGTCGGTGACGTTACAAGCAGCGCGCGACGGCGACGGCGTGGTGTTGCGCGTGAGGGATACGGGCAGCGGCATCGCCGGCGAGGATCTGCCGCACATTTTCGACCGCTTTTATCGTGGCGACACGGCGCGGGGAGCGGGACGCACGGCGTCGGGTCTGGGCCTGGCCATTGCGCGCTCGCTGGTGGAGATGCACGGGGGCACGATCGGCGTGGAGAGCACGCCGGGTGAGGGATCGACGTTTACAATTTGGTTGCCTGCTTGAGAGGCAGACGCAAAGGAGAGTGCGGTGGACACCTGGAAGTATTTTGACATTACGCACGCGGAGCACGAGATTTGTAACCCGACGAGTTTGGCCAAGACGGCGCGGTTGGTAGGGTTGTTGCGCCTGGCGCCGGGCGCGAAGGTGTTGGAGCTGGCCTGTGGCAAGGGGGAGCTTTTGGCGCAGCTTGTAGAAACGTATGACGTGTCGGCGGTGGGGGTGGATATTTCGCCCTACTGTATCCGCGACGCGAAGGCGCGACTGGGCGAGCGCGCGCCGCAAGCAGACGTGACGCTGCTAGAGATGGATGGCGCCGATTACGAGCCCGACGAACCACAGAGCTTCGATTTGACGGTGTGTCTGGGCGCGAGCTGGATTTTTGACGGGCACCGGGGCACGCTGGCGGCGCTGAAGGAGATGACGCGGCCCGGCGGGCAGATTGTGGTGGGCGAGCCGTATTGGCGACGGGAGCCGCAGGCGGCGTACCTGGAGATGGCGGGAATGGAGCGAGAGACGTTTGGTACACATTGTGAGAACGTGGTGACCGGGCAGGAGCTGGGCCTGGAGCTGTTGTACACGCTGGTGAGCAACGAGGACGAGTGGGACCGCTACGAAGGGCTGCAATGGTACGCCAGCGAGCGTTACGCGCGCAGCAATCCGGATGATCCGGACGTGCCGGAACTCCTTTCGCGACAGCGCAAACAGCAGGAAGAGTATCTGCGCTACGGTCGCCAGACGCTCGGTTGGGCGATTTATCTGTTTCGGAATTGAGGCGCGCTCGTGTAGAATAGGGGTTTCAGAAATCGGATGTCTTGCTGTTAAGGTCTCTGCTGCTTGAATCGCATGTTTCCACATGCGATTTCTTTAGAGGATAGCCTATGCCCAACGAAATCCAGCAACTCTATCCCGGCGCGCAGGAACAGTTGGCGCTGGAGGGCCTGTACCTGGGACACAATCTGCGGCGGCTGGCGCGGGAGAAGGGAAAACCTTACGTCTACGCCAATTTTGTGACCAGTCTGGATGGGCGCATCGCCGTGCCGCACCCCACCCGGCCGGGACTGACGGTGCCCAAGGCGACGGCGAATGAGCGCGATTGGCGCCTGTTCCAGGAGCTGGCGGCGCAGGCGGATTTGATCATTAGCAGCGGGCGCTATTTGCGCGATTGGGTCGACGGGCGCGCGCAGGAGATTTTGGAAGTAGATGACCCCCGCTTTGCCGATTTGCGCAAATGGCGAGAGGAGCAAGGGCTGGCGCCGCAGCCGGATATCGCCATCGTCAGCCACAGCCTGAATTTCCCCGTACCGGACGCGCTGACGGAAGGAAGGGGCGTGGTTGTGTTCACCACGGACATGCACGATCCGGCACGCGTGCCCATAATCGAGGCGGCTGCGGGCAAGGTATACGTCGCCAGTAAGGACGGCGAAGTGAGCGTGGATGGCGCCTTGATGCTAGATGAGATAGAGAGGCTCGGCTACCGTACTGTATACTCCGCCGCCGGGCCCCGGATTTTGCACTTGCTACTGGCAGGCGGCGCGTTGGACCGCCTTTACCTGACGTACGCCAACCGCTTGCTAGGCGGCAAGACGTACGCCACGATCCTAGAAGGCGAGCCATTTGCCCCCCCACCCGGCCTGGCGCTGAAGGCCCTGTACCACGATCCGGTCGCGCTGGAAGGGCTAGGACAGTTGTTCGCCGTCTACGATGTAGCGTAGGCTATCAGCTGCCAGGCACTTCGCAAGTGCCTGGCAGCTAAGATCGAGGAAAACTACTATGCCGTTAGAAACCATTCGCATCGGCATCGTTGGTGCGGGACGGAATACCGTTAACCGCCACATCCCGGGCCTGCAGGCGCAGGAAGGGGTGCAGATTACAGGCGTTTGCAATCGCAGCCGGGAGTCGTCGCAACGCGTGGCCGATCGCTTCGAGATCCCAAACGTCTACGACGACTGGCGCGAGCTGGTAGAAGCCGGCAACAATGACGCCGTCGTCATCGGCACCTGGCCCTACCTGCACATGCCGGTTACGGTAGCTACGTTGGAAACCGGAAAGCACGTACTATGCGAAGCGAGAATGGCCATGAATCTGGCCGAGGCGCGCGAAATGTATGCAGCTGCTCGACGGCGACCGCACCTGGTGGCGCAGCTGGTTCCGGCGCCGATGACGTTGGAGGTGGACGCCACGGTGTCGCGCCTGCTGGCAGACGGCTATCTGGGCGACCTGCTGGCGGTGGAGGTGCGCGACCAAAGCGGCTTTGTGGACCTAGATAGCGCCCTGCACTGGCGTGAAAATCGCGACTTGAGTGGATTCAACGTAATGAGTCTGGGCATCTGGTATGAGACGGTTATGCGCTGGTTAGGTGAGGCCACGGAAGTAGTGGCGATGGGGCAAACGGTGGTCAAGAGCCGCATCGACGAGGAGAGTGGAAAACGGCGCGCCATCCAGATTCCCGATCACCTTACTGTTGTGGCGAAGATGGCGGCCGGCGCACAAGCCACGTTCCTTATTTCGCGCGTGACGGGCAACGCCCCAAAGAATGGTGTGACGCTCTACGGCAGTAAAGCGACGTTACAGTACAGCGATGGCGAGCTTTCGGGCGGGGCACGCAGCGACAGTGGCCTGCAGCCGGTTACGATTCCCGCGGAAGAACGGGGCGGCTGGCGCGTGGAAGAGTCGTTCATCAACGCCATCCGCGGCACAGAAGCGGTGACGCTGACGACGTTCAAGGCGGGCGTAAAGTATATGGCTTTTACGGAAGCGGTGGCGCGTAGCTTGGCGGAACGACGGGTGATTGCGTTGGCGTCACTCTGATGGCATGGGATGTCGGTCAGTAGGAATGGTTACGGTGATCGCCTCGAATATTCTGTAGGATGAGAGAAAAACGAGGAGTGTGAATCCGATGCCTAAGACCCAACTACCTTCCGCCGACATCGAACTGGTAAACAGCCCAAAGTGGATCCGGGTCTTCTTCGGCGGAGAGATGATCGCCAGCAGCAGGGACGTAACGCTGAAGCGCGGCTGGCCCCTCACCTACTACTTTCCGGAAGCGGACGTCAATATGGCGTTCTTACAGGCCGCAAATGGCAAAGATAATTTGTGGGATGTCAAGGTAGGCGACCGCGTGGCCGAGCGCGCCGCCTTCAACCGCGCAGACGAAGAAGCGCTCGACGGGCACATCGCCTTCCGCTGGCACGATATGGACGCCTGGTTCGAGGAGGACGAGCAGGTTTACGTTCACCCGCGCGATCCGTACGTCCGCATCGATACGATCCAGAGTTCGCGCCACGTGAAGGTGGTCGTCAATGGGGAAACGGTGGCGGAGACACGCCGGCCGGTGCTGCTCTTCGAGACGGGGCTAAAGACGCGCTTCTATATGCCCAAGACGGACGTACGCCGGGACCTCCTAGTGCCCAGCAACAGCCAAACAGAATGCCCGTACAAGGGCGAAGCGTCATACTATTCGGTGCGGGTTGGAGACAGATTGATCGAAGACGCCGTCTGGCACTATCCCTTTCCCGACCCAGAGGCCGGCAAGATCCAGGGCATGCTCTGTTTTTACCACGAAAAGGTGGATCAATTCATCGTCGACGGCGAGCCTTTTAACGTCTGAGGGTGCGCGTGTTGATGTCCGACGGCGTCACCGGCTGGGTCAACGTCTCCTTCTCGACCTGCCCCTACCAGGGGCGCGCCGTGGCGCTCTATAACATGGCTGAAATGCAGGTAACATCTGGCTATCGGCCATAAACAGGGGTAGAAGCCAAGTGCGATAGGGGTATAGTCTCAGGCCCAGCCAGTAGTGCTGCAGGCCGAGTTGGTTACTATTAGAGGTCGATTTATCTACGTTGAAATTCGGAAAGTGTGCTTGTGCGTTAGGCCCCGGCTAAGATACGATAGTCGCCAATGTGTGAATGCGGCCGTCGCCGCGAGACCCAGCCGAGGACCTCACCATAAGGAATAGTACGCCTAAGCACTACGTCAAACGGCTGTCTGCTTTCTTGCCCTGGTTGCTCCTGACGGTAATCGTTGCCGTCGGGTCCGCCTGTAGCCAACGTCCGGTAGGTGGGAGTGCCTTGCAGCAAGAAACGACCGGTGCGACGCCTCGAGCACAACCTGTGGCGGGTGTATACGAGAGTGCACAGTCAACGGCCACGCCCTCCCCCACCCTGCGGGCAAGCGCCACGGCCGGGCAGCGGTCCACGGCGACGGCGACGAGGACGGCGACGACAAGCGCCACGGCGACGGCAAGAAGCGTAACGGCAACAAGCACGCCCAGCCCCACGATTACGTCCACACTGCTGCATCCCCTGTCCATCGAAGCGATGCGCCAGCGCGATTATCCGGGCAGCGAGATCGTCGTCGAGGAAACGCTGGAGCCGGGCGCAAATTATGACCGCTACATCGTCTCCTATCTTTCTGATGGCAACAAGATCTACGCGTTGATGACCTTGCCGCGCGGCGAGCGACCGGCGACGGGATGGCCTGTGATTATCTTTAACCACGGCTACATTCCGCCGCAGGCTTACCAGACGACGGAAGAGTACCAACCGCACATCGACACGTATGCGCGGCACGAATATATCGTATTGCGACCGGATTACCGGGGGCACGGCAATTCGGAAGGGGAAGCGAGGGGCGCTTATGGCTATCCCGATTACACCGTGGACGTGCTCAACGCGCTGGCGTCTATCCAGCGTTTTCCGGAGGCGGACGCCAATCGTGTGGGCATGTGGGGCCACTCAATGGGCGGGCAGATCACGTTGCGGGCCATGGTGGTGGCGGACGACATTCGGGCGGGCGTGATCTGGGCAGGCGTCGTGGGCTCCTATCCGGACCTGTTGGCGCGCTGGCGCCGCAGCGGGGGGTTCACGCCCACGCCGGATCCCACCCGTGGGCCGCGCGGCTGGCGACAGCGCCTGATTGCCGAGTATGGGACGCCACAGGAAAACCCGGATTTCTGGGCCTCGATTTCGCCCAACAGCTACCTGACGGAGTTGTCAGGTCCGCTGCAGCTGCACCACGGCGACGCCGATGAGATTGTGCCGGTGGAGCTTTCGCAATTGCTGGAAGCGGAGATGCAGGCCGCGGATCGCTACGTGGACCTGTGGGTGTATGAGGGAGACGACCACAACCTGAACAACTGGTTCAACTTCGCCATGCGCATCTCGCTCATCTTTTTTGACCGCTATGTGAAAAGTTATGACGGGTCGTAGAGCGATCAGGTCAATCGCTTTACATAACGTCCGGATCTTTAGATTCGCTTCCGGAGATCGTAACGTTACACAATAGGGGCATTTTGGTTATACTGGGGGCCGTTCCAACCATTGTAAAAGTCGTGCCTCATGACTGATAGCATTGTAGATCTTCCTATCGCCGACAACTCTGTCGCCGACGAACCTAAAGTGCAGCGACCGAGCGTGTGGCGCAACGTGTTGCGCTACGTGGCTAAACGGCTGGGCCTGCTGGCCCTGACGGTGGCCTCGGCCGTATATCTGACCATCCTCATCGCCAACTATGGCGGCTACATCGACGTTATTGTCGAGGGGCAAATCGCAGAAAACGCCGGTTTCCTGGCGCGCAACGAACCGTATAGCAGCATGCCGGCCGAGGAGCGTGCGGAGGCCATTGAAGCCGCCAGGTTGGCGATGGAAGAAGCCGCGGGCCTCAACGATCCATTTTTGCTGCGCACGGTGCGCTGGTTGGACCAGGGATTGACCCTGGACTGGGGGCAGCCGACGCGTTGGCGATCTTATGGCATGAGCGGCGGCGCGGTGACGGTGGGCGAGGTGATCTTAGACAACCTGGCGCGCACGTTGCTGGTTTTCGGCGTGGCCAACCTGTTCCTCTTCGGGGCCTCCGTGCTGCTTGGCCTGTTCCTGAACCGGCGGCGGGGCGGGCGGTTGGACCGCCTGTTTG
>CAYSMQ010000039.1:18069-18801 GCA_964432035.1 uncultured Ardenticatenaceae bacterium | reverse complement strand
GATTCGAGCCAGGTGTGCTCGACGCCGGGATCGGCGGCGGTCTCACCGCTGAGTTCACGATTGACCACGGGCTTGCCGGTTTCGATTACGGACCGGCAGGCTTCTTCGATTTGAGGAGCGAGGTCGGGCACAATGTCGTAGACAGACTTGCCCCAGTGCTCATCCAGGGGCACGCCGTTTATTTCGGCCATGGCCTCGTTGACGCGAACGTAGTTAAGGTCTGTGTCTAGTTGAAGCATGCCGACGGGCGATTGGCTGTAGGTGGCCTGTAGTTCGTCCAACACCTGCTGTAACTGTTCGTTGGTCTCGCGCAGGCGGGTCTGGGACTCTTGCAGCGATTGCTCCACGCGGCCCCGTTCGGCGACTTCCTCTTCCAGCCGGCGGCGGCGTTCGAGGGCCAGTTGCGCGTTATCTTCGGCCTGGATCTGTGCGCGACGAATGGCGTGACCGAGAGCGGCACAGAGGGCGCCGGCAAAGAGGTAAACGACGATGCCGGCAATGATATGGGGGGCTTCCGTGCCCCAGGTAGACATGGGGGTCAGGATGAGAAAGTAGGCGCCGATGCCGCCAAGGAGTAGCGCGAGAAAGGCGGGTCCGATGCCGGAGACCCAGCCGATGAAGACGAGCGTAACGAAGAGCGTGATATAGGGAAGGTGACCGACACCTAACAGAGGGTTTAAGGACAGGCGCAGGGCAATGGCAACGGCCGTCACCCCGATGGCTAGAAGATAG
>CAYSMQ010000039.1:0-18047 GCA_964432035.1 uncultured Ardenticatenaceae bacterium | reverse complement strand
TTTGGTCGCATGAATTTGCCTGGTGGCTGTGCGACATTTTCTGTCGAGCGTCAGAGATAATTCTAGCAGCGTGCTCTGGCGAGGGCAATGGGCGCGTGCATAAGGCGGGAGGTTTGCGCTACAAGAGCGTGAGTTGGCGGGCCTGGGGTTCTTCGAGATTGCTGACGCCGACGCCAAGAAGGCGCATGTGTTTGCCTTGGGGCCAGTGCTGGCGCCAGAGGAGCTGCGCGTGACGCATGATTTCGGCTTCACTGTCTATGGGCGGGGAAACGGTTTTCTGGCGGGTGAAGGTGGTGAAGTCGGCCCAGCGAAACTTAACGGTGACCGTGTGCGCCACGAGGCCGCGGCGCTGCAGGCTGTTGGCGACGGCGCCGGCCATCTCTTCAAGTTTCTGTTGCAGATACTCAGGATCGGCGACGTCGCGGGGAAAGGTGCGCTCCTGGCTGATTGATTTGGGTAGCTCGGGCTCGTCGCTGACGGGGCGCTTGTCGATGCCGCGAGCGCGCTCCCGTAGACTGGCGGCCTGCCGGCCGAATTCGGAACGTAGGGCGGCAAGGTCGGCTCGCGCCAGCTGGTCGCAGGTGGTGATGCCAAGCGCGGACAGGCGTTCGGCGGTGCGCGGACCGATGCCCCAGATGGCACGCACGGAAAGGGGAGCGAGGAATTCTTCTTCCTGTCCCGGCCTCACGATGGTGCAGCCTTCGGGTTTATCATAATCAGAGGCCACTTTGGCCACGAGTTTGCTGGTGGCGAGACCCACAGACGCGGGCAGACCGGTTTCATCTTTGACGCGACGGCGCAGGGCGATGGCGACGGTTTCCGGCGGGTTATGGGCGCTAAGGTCAACGTAGGCCTCATCCACGCTCATCTGCTCTACGGGACCACTCTGGCGCAAGAGATCCATGACTTGGCGCGAACATTCTTTGATGCGCGGCCAATTATGGTCGGCAAATATGAGGTTGGGACAGAGGCGTAGCGCGGTGGCGGCGGGCATGGCGGAGCGCACGCCAAAGCGGCGAGCTTCGTAGCTGGCGGAGGCGACGACGCCGCGCCCTTCGGGCCGTCCGCCGACGACAAGGGGCAGGCCGGCGTCCTGGGGATTGTCGAGCAGGTGGACGTTGACGTAAAAGGCGTCCATGTCCAGGTGGAGGATGGCGCGGGGCCAAAAGATCTTTGCCACAAATTTCACGAATTATACGAATTTCTTTTCTCTTATTGTGTGAGTCCCCTTCTTTGCCGGGACGTGTAGGCGCGTCAACGACATAGGGAAGCAATCAGAACCGTAATTAGTGAAATTGGTGTAATTCGTGGCAAATCTCACGATTTTTTGGCGAAGTCGCGTAGGGTTCTGAGGTTGCGCCCGGGGGTGTTGGTCATGATGACGCAGCCCGTGCCGAGCAGGAGGCGGCGGTTGTCGCATTGGGCCAGGGCGTCGATGGCCTGGGCCAGCACGTCTTCGGGGGTGCCGGTGTGCAGGGTAGCGCGCGAGACGCCGCCGCTGGCGGCGCCGGAGAACTGCTCGAGCCCTTCTCGCAGACTAACACCGCAGTCGCGGTCGTGCCAGTTCAGCAGCGGCACGTCGTAATCGGCGATGATGTCGAAGATGACGTCGCCCGTGCCGTGTAGGTGCAGCATATTCAAGGGCAGGTCGCTGGCTTCGCCCAGGATGCGCTCGTCGAACGGTTGGCCGAAACTCTTGTACTCTACACGACCCATGAGCGCGTAGCGCGCGTGCTGCACGGCGTAGAAGATACCGTCGATGCCGGCGTCACGGGCGGCATCGATAAAGCGGAGGGTCGATTCCATGATGGTGCGTAGGCCGGCAAGGAAGTGATCGGTGTCGCTGCGCATGTGACTGAGCATCAGCTCGTCACCGGCGAGGTTGCGCGCCTGGGCCAGCGGGGAAAAGATGGTGGCAAGGATGGGAACCTCGTCGCCAAGCGCCTCGCGTAGCAGGCGCAGAGCGCGGACCTGCGTGGCCAGCATGCCCTTTGAGGGGTCAAGGGCCTTCAATCGCGACCATTCTCGCGGCTTGCGAATCACGCGCCCGGTGTAATCGCGCGTGCCTTCCACGTTGCCCGTCCAACGGGTTTGGACGCCCCAATCATCCAGACAGTAGCTGCTGGATGGCGAGAACTTAATCAGATCCCAGTCGTAATCTATCTGCCACTTTAGATGGGCGGCGGCAAGGGCTTCCGCGTCCTGATCGTCGCCGGGCCAATGGCGCCAGAGGGCGACGGGCAGGCGGTCGCTGCTTTCACCGGCGACGGCTGCTTCGAGTCGCTTTCGCTTGCTCCAATCGGGCATGTCAGGTCCTCCTAGAGTTCGATGAAGTCACGTGGCAGGGTCGTCAGAGAGCGGCTCCCTTCTTCTGTGAGCACGACGTCGTCCTCGATGCGCACGCCGCCGCGGTCGGGTAGATAGATGCCCGGTTCGATGGTAAAGACGGCGCCGGCAGGTAGAGGATCGACCGCCCCTTGGCTGATCTGTGGGTTTTCGTGGGCTTCAAGACCGAGACCATGACCGGTGCGATGCACGAAATAGTCACCATAGCCGCCTTCGTCTATGACGTCGCGGGCAGCGCGGTCGATGTCTTGTCCAGAGGCGCCGGGCCGCGCTGCGCGGTGTGCGGCGGCGTTGGCTTCTCGTACCAGATCGTAAATGCGGCGTAGTTCGTCGTCCACAGAGCCCAGGGCGTAGGTGCGCGTGATGTCTGAAGCGTATCCGTCTACGGACGCGCCCCAGTCAATGATGATGAGCTGGCCTTCTTGCAGAGGCGTGTCGCCGGGCACGGCGTGGGGCACGGCGCTATTAGGTCCAAAGGCGACGATGGGCTCAAAAGGCAGTGGTCCCGATCCGGCATCGAGCAGTTCCCGTGAAAGCATGCCGGCGACCTGGCGCTCGGTGATGCCCGGCTCGAGGGAAGGCAAGAGCCTCTCGATGGCTATCTGAGCAATGTCCGCGGCCTGTTGCATGGCTGCCAGCTCTTTTTCGTCTTTTGTCACGCGCAGGCTGTCGAGCACGGGCTCGGCGTGCGCGGTGCTGAGGCCGGGAGCGTAGCGGTGCAGCAGCTCGAGCTCGAGCACGCGCATGCGCAGCGCTTCCACGCCCAACAGAAAGTCAGACAGTTCCAGATAGGCGCAGGCCTGCTGGAACGCGCCCGTACACCCTTCTTCGTCGCCCCATTCGAACGTGCGCTGGGGGTCGATGCCTGCTTTACGGGCTTTGACCGCCTCTAGCCGCGGAATGATGATGGCGGGCTCGTCGTCGGCGGGCAAGAAAAGGACCAGCGGTCGCTCGCTCAGATGCGCCTGGATGCCGCTGACGTAGAAGAGGTTCGGTCCCGGCAAGAGCGCCAGACCGTCGAGGCCGTGTTGGAGGGTTTGTTGTTGTAGTTTTTGAAGGCGATGAGTGTTCATTTGTGATCTTTTGAGATTGGAGATTAGAGATTAGTTCAATCTCCTCTAATCGCCAATCTCTAGTCTCCAATCTCTATCAGTTCTACCCCCGGCTGCACCGCATCGCCCGCCTCACAGTGAATGGCGGAGACGACGCCGTCCTGGGGGGCCTGGATGGGGAGGATCATCTTCATTGATTCTAAGAGAATCAGTTTTTGTCCGGCGCTGACGCGGTCGCCGGGCGCGACGAGAACTTCGGAGACGACTGCGGGAATGGTGGCGGAAAGCGCCCCGGCGGGGGTGGAAGCGCCAGAGGCGGCGCCGTCGGGGCGCGCAATCTGGTAGTGTACGTTGCTGCCGTTGACCCACAGCTGGCGCCGGTCACCGTCGGCATATCCGGCGGCGCGTAGGCGGCGGCGACGGACGTGCTCGCCCTGACGCTCTTCAATTTCGAGCACGAAATGGGGGCCGTCGCGGTGAAGGAGGCGCACCTCGATGGTTTCGCCGTCTCGCGTGATACGCAAGCCGCCCCGTCGTCGCACGACGCCCAGCTCCTCGCGACGCCCATCTAGCTCGACTGTAACTTTCATTCTTCTTTCCTGGCAACGTGCAGTGTGAAGCCGTCAACGCCGGTTACGACCACTTCTTCCTCACGTTCTAGCGCTTCCGCGGACTCGGCGCGCCACAGTTCGCCGTGAACGAGGACGGAGCCGGTGTAGCGCACAGGGCCAGATGGCGCGGGGACGAGGGTTTTACGCACGCGTCCAGTCATGCCGATGAGGCCCTCGCGCCCGGTGCTGGGCTGTTGGCGCTGGGCGCGGACGGCCATGCCGATGATGAAGAGAAAGATGGCGGCGGTCGTGACGGCAATGGTCACGGCAGCGGGGATGGACAGCCGCACAAATTCGGGCGATGCGGGTGAGTTGAAAAGAAGTAGGAGGCCGGCGAGTAGGCTCCCGGCGCCGGCAAGCGCAAGAGCCCCCACCCCGGGCGCATTCACTTCGAGCAGGAAGAGGACGAAGGCCACGGCAATGAGACCCAAACCCAACCAGTTGACGGGCAGCTGGCCCAGACCGTAGAAGGCCAGTCCCAAAGCCACCACCCCGAAGAAGCCGGCAACCCAGCCACCGGGGCTGCGGATTTCCACCATGAGGGCCGTGATACCCAGAGGCAGAAGGATACTGATGAGCAGCGGGTTGGAGACGGCGTGAAGGGCGCCTTCGACAAAGCTCATCTCAAAGGTCGTGGTCGTGGCGCCGGCGGTCTCCAGCGTCCACTCTTCTTCGCCGAGGGCGACCGTGAGGCCGTCCACGGCTTCCAGGAAGGAGGGCACGTCTGGAGATACGGCGTCGATGAGGCCGGCGAGCAACGCTTCGCGGGCGTTGACGGCGCGAGCGTCTTCGATCATCTCTTCGGCAAGGGTCACCGCTTCTTCGCCGCGGCGCTCGGCAAGGCCACGAACGGTGGCCTTGAGGTCTTCGACGACCTTGCGGTAAAGGGTCTCTTCAATGTCTTGCCCTTCACCGCCCACAGGCGAGGCGGCGCCAATAACCGTTTCGGGCGCCATGCCGCTGGCGTGAGCGGCGAGGGTGATGAGGCTGCCGGCGGACGCCGCCTGAGCCCCGGCGGGCGCGACGAAGATGAGCACGGGCACTTGGGCGTTGCGGAAGAGCCGGATAATCTGTTGGGTGATGTCTACGGAGCCGCCGGGCGTATTGAGAATGATGAGGACGGGTACAGACCGTTCTTCGCCGGCGCCGACGCCACGTTCCAGATAACTGAACATGGCGGGCGTTACCGGTCCTTCGGCTTCCAGCAACAGCACTTCCCTCTCGCTCTCCTGGGCCAGGGCGCCGTGTGGTGAAACAAAGAAGAGGGCCGCGAGGGCTGCGAGCAGCACGAGGCATAGTATGGGCGCAGAACGAAGCGCGCTGAAGCGCTCGCTGCGAACGGCTGCCGTAGGTCTTGCCGATCCAATCATGATTCTATTTTAACGTAAAATCTGCTCCACGTCTGGTATATGGGCGCGGATTAGGGCAGCGGATAGCTGTTTTTCATCTTTGAGGAGCGCCAGGCTCCCGATTCAGTGGCAGGGCCACAAAGAATTCGCTGCCGGCGCCGGTGTTGTTTCGGGCCCAGATGCGTCCGTGTTGCGCCTCGAGCAGGTCGCGGGCGACGGCGAGACCCAACCCTATTCCCTCGTGGCTGCGGCGCAGATGCGGTTCAACCTGGTAGAAACGGTTGAAAATCAGGCCCAACTTGTCGGCAGGAATGCCAATGCCGCTGTCGCGGACGCGCAGCCAGACCTCCTCTGCGTGTTCCTCGATGGCAACGCGAACTTCGCCGCCGTGTGGGGTGAACTTGACGGCGTTGTTGAGCAAATTGCCAATGATGACGTCAATGGCGCCGCGGTCGCCGCGCACGATCAAGGGATGGTCGGGCAGGCTGGTAACAACCTGCAGTTCTTTGACTCGTGCAGTGTCGCGGCGGTCTTCCAATGCGGTCGTAACGACGTCGGTCAGATTGACGCTTTCTAGATTGAGCCGAGGCTCGTTGGCGTCCACGTATTGTAGATTGAGCATGTCCTGGAAAATGGTGCGCAGCCGGATGGCCGCGTCGAGTACGTGATCTAGCTTGGCGGCGGTGCGAGGATTACCGACCTGTTCGCGCAACGTGGACACATGGGCCAGGATGATAGAGAGTGGGGTGCGAAGCTCATGGGAAGCGATAGCGATAAACTTGCTCTTGAGCTGATCCAGCTCGTTTAGCTGGCGGTTGGCCTGGCGTAGCTCGGCTACCAGGCGCGCACGGGCCACGGCGACGCCGGCAAGGTCGGCGAGAATGCTGAGCGTCTCTACGTCGCGGTCGTCAAACGCGCCATCGACTTTGTTGAGGGCTTCGATAACGCCGGTCACGTCGCCGTGCACGTCGTGCATGGGCACGCCAAGAATGGCATGGGTGCGGAAGCCTACGGCTTCGTCGGCGTTTGGATTCCAGCGCGGATCGCTGCCCGCATCTTCGACGATGAGGGGCCTATCGTTGCGGAAGATGTCTCCGGCAACGCTATTGTAGAGCGGAACAGGTACGTCGAGGATGCCAAGGTGCGCCTTGTCGGATGTGGCGCGGAAGTGCAGCTGGCGTGTGTGCGGATCGAGCAGCAAGATAGAGGCGGCGCGGGCGCCGGTCAGGGCAGCGGCTTCGCGGATGATGAAGGTAAGGAGCTCTTGCAAGTCTTCGGTAGCGTTGAGCACGCGGCTGGCGTTCACCAGGCGGGCAAAATGTGCACGGTTCAGTTGTGGTGCGGCCGCCTTGCTCATTTACGTCCCCTCATTGCCTTCAGGAGTGTTGCCAAGCTCCTTGCTATGATAAGATATGCACAAGTTCGAGACAAGATGATCCAGGTAACAAAGAGTGAGCGCCATGAGCGACTCTTATAGCCTCTACTTGCACATTCCCTTCTGCCGCCATCGCTGCGCATACTGTGATTTTAATACGTACACGGGTCTCGGCGACCTGCAGGGGCCTTACGCGGCGGCGCTGGCGGATGAAGTTGCGCAGGTAGCGGGTCTGGCGCCGGCAGAGCGTCCGGCAGCGCATACAATCTTTTTTGGCGGCGGCACGCCTTCGTTGATGGCGGCGAAGGATCTGGCGCGTATTATGGATACGGCGCGGCGCTGTTTTCGCCTGGCGCAAGACGCGGAAATCACGATGGAGGCCAACCCGGGTACGGTGGATGCCGCCTATCTGCAGGCGGTGCGCGCTCTGGGCGTCAATCGCCTGAGCCTTGGCATGCAGAGCGCGGTGAGTAGCGAGCTGGCGTTGCTGGAGCGGGAGCACGACATGCAAACAGTAGTGGAAGCGGTGGAACTTAGCCGCGTGGCTGGATTCGAAAACGTGAGCCTGGACCTAATCTATGGTTTGCCGCACCAGAGCCTGGAAAGCTGGCGGCGGAGCCTGGAGGAAGCGCTGGCCCTGGAGACGGAGCATCTGAGCCTCTATTGTCTGACGATTGAGCCGGGGACGCCCATGCAGCGCTGGCTGCGCCAGGGGCGCATTCCGGCGCCAGACCCGGATCTGGCAGCGGACCAGTACGCGTTGGCCTGCGAGATGCTAGCGCAACGGGGCTGGGAACATTATGAAATCTCGAATTGGGCGCGCCCAGGTTGCGCGGGGCGGCATAATCTGACCTACTGGCGCAACGGCGCCTATCTGGGCCTGGGCGCGGGCGCACACGGGCACGCCGGCGGCTATCGCTATGAGGTGGTTAAACAGCCACGCGTTTATCTGCGACGCCTGCGCCAGAACGGTTCTGACGGAGAAAACGGTCAGAAGAAGTTCCCTCTTTCCAGCGCAACGGCCGAGGCGCACGCCGTGACGCGACAGGAGGCGATGTCGGACACGATGATTACGCAGCTGCGGCTGCTTAATGAGGGGGTTGAGCTGGCAGCGTTCGAAGCCCGGTTTGGCTGCACCGTGCGGGAAGCGTTCCCCGAGACGATACAGGAACTGGTTGATTTGGACCTGCTGGTAGAACGAGACGGGCGTCTCCTGCTAAGCGAGCAGGGCTGGTTCCTGAGCAACCAGGTGTTTTATCGGTTGGTCTGACGGCGGACGACGGACGGCAGACAGCGAACACGCACAATCTGCGGTCCGTCCTCAGCGGTCGTCTTTAAGCGGCTGCCAGCTCCGCCGCGTGCAGCGTATTGCGCATGAGCATGGCGATGGTCATGGGCCCCACACCGCCGGGCACGGGGGTAATGGCGCCTGCGACTTCACGGGCGGAATCAAATTCCACGTCGCCGACAAGACGATAACCGCGCTTGGCCTGGGGATCGTCAACGCGGTTAATGCCCACGTCGATGACGGCTGCGCCGGGCTTGATCATGTCGCCGGTAATCATTTCCGAGCGACCGATAGCGGCGATGAGAATGTCGGCCTCGCGCGTGTGTGCGGCGAGGTCGCGGGTGCGACTGTGGCAAATGGTGACGGTAGCGTTAGCCTTTTGCAGCAACATGGCGACGGGTAGGCCGACGATGTTGCTGCGACCGACGACAACGGCTTCGGCGCCGCTGGTTTCGACGCCGCTTTCTTCCAGCATGACCATGATTCCATACGGTGTGCAGGGAATGAAGAGCGGATCGCGCCCTTTCATGGCCAGGCGGCCGATGTTAACCGGGTGAAAGCCATCGACGTCCTTGGCAAGATCGATCTTGTTGAGCACGGCTTCTTCATCTAGATGACCGGGAAGGGGCAATTGAACCAAGATGCCGTTGACCCGGGAGTCGGCGTTTAGCTCGGCGACCAGGCCCTCGACTTCTTCCTGGGTGGCGTCGGCGTCGAGGGAATGACCCACGGAGCGGATACCCAACTCCTCGCACATGCGCTGTTTCATGCGCACGTAGGTGGCGGAGGCGGGATCTTCGCCCACGAGCACCGTGGCGAGACCGGGACGAAAGCCATGTTCGGCTTCCAGCGCCTCGACACCGCTACGAACCTGTTCGCGTACTTTGGCAGCAATTGCCTTTCCGTCTATCAACGTTGCAGACATGATGTTAACCTCTTTTTGGGATGTGATGATGGGCCGCCGAGCATGACGACAGCGGCTACAGACGCCGGGTACGCCTGCCTACGGCAGCGTTAAATTAAGTTGAAATGTTAAGGTTACTCGGGCAGGAATTCGGTCCCCATAAATTTGTCCAACCAGATTGCCAGGGCACAGGCCAGGAAAAAGGCGGTCAGCACAAAGTACAGTGTGCCATATTCGGCGACCGTGGTACCCAAGGCAAAGGTAACAAGGCCCACGGTGACAATGGCCCCGACAACGAGAGAAATGACAATGACGAGGATTCGTTTTACAAGCATATAGAGTAGCCTCCTGTTCGTTCGCAAGATAAACGCCATAGCGGCGCTATCGCTCGAAATTGCTTCGATCTTGCAACACGTCGCGCACCTGGCGCGTGAGTTCTTCGGGTGATATAGGTTTTGTCAAATATTTGTCGGCTCCTAGCTCAAGGCCCTTGTTGACGCTTTCCAGGTCGGTCTTGGCGCTCAACATGATGATGGGCAGGTCGGATGTCTTAGGCGTGGAACGTACCGTTTCGCAAACGACGAAACCATCGATGCCCGGCATCATGACATCTAAGATCATGACGTCGGGCGATCCATCTTTCAACTTATCCAGCGCGTCGAAGCCGTCTTCCGCTTCGACAACATCGAACCCGGCACGCACTAACATCAGTCGTAGCAAGGTGCGCGCCATTGGTTCATCGTCCACGACTAGCACAGACCAGTTCAAAGTGTCCTCTGTGTGGTGATGTTAACTCCAGGTCTTACGCCACGAGACAATTGTAATCGTTTCTAATTTTCAGGCAACGAAAGAAGGGGGGTTGCCAGGCGGGCGCAGCATGGGTAGGTAATGGGACGCGCCAAACCGGCGCCTGGCGCGTTGTTTAGAGTTCGACCACCGTCCCCTCGCGAGCGAGCATGGTATTGGGGAAAATTTCGCGCGCGCGGGGCAGCATATCTTGTTCCAGATAGTCGTCGCCTGCATCGGGCGCGAAGTGGAAGAGGGCCAGACGGCGGGCGTTTGCGGCGCTGGCGGCGCGCCCCGCCTCGAGCCAGCTGCTGTGCCCCCAGCTGGGAAACTTCTGACGAGCCTCTACGCTGAAGTGAGAGTCGTGTACGAGCAGGTCGGCGTCTCGAGCAAGGTCGACGACCACGTCTTCGATGGCGCCTTCCCGGTGCGTGGTGTCGGTGCAGTAAGCGAGCACGACGCCGTCGTTCTCGATGCGAAAACCGAGACAGCCGCCGGGATGGTTCAGATTGGCGACGCGCACGGTGGTTTCGTCGCCGACGACGAGCGTTTCGCCGTCGGTAACCTCTTTGACGTGGAAGTCGGCGTCGAGCGTCTTGTAGTCGTAGGGCAGGTAGGGTTCGATAATCTGGCGGGCGAGGATTTCTTCCAGGCGCTGGCCGACCCGCTTTTGGCCGACGACGACAAAACGGTTATTGCGCTCGAAAGCGGGAGCAAAGAAGGGGAAGCCCTGAATGTGATCCCAGTGTGTATGGCTGATAAGCAGGGTGCCTACAATGCGTCCAGGACTCTCGCGAAGAAGTTCTTGACCCAATTCACGGATGCCTGAGCCGGCATCGAGAATCAGGAGCTGCTGATCGGAGGTAAGAACGCTGATGCAAGATGTGTTTCCACCGGTGCGCAGCGTCTGGCTGCCGGGCACTGGAATTGTGCCACGCACGCCCCAAAAACGAACTAACAATGTGTTACTCGCCTTCCTCTTGCTCGTCCCCCTGCCCGGTCGGCGCCTGGTCGCGGTTTTCGAGAACACGCTGGACGCTATCGAGCAGATCCTGCGGGCCAAAAGGTTTGGTGATGTAATCGTCAACGCGGGCGATGTGCAGGCCCAAAACGCGGTCGATGCTTTGTGCTTTTGCCGTGACGACGATGACGGGAATATCGTGCATGTCGGGCGACGCTTTCATCGTCTGATAGACTTCCCACCCGTCCATTTCTGGCATCATCAAATCTAGCAATACGAGGTCGGGCTTTACCTCGGCTATCTTTTCCAACCCCTCACGCCCGCCCAACGCGCCGTGGACCTCGATCTTTTGCCGGCTCAAGATCAACTTGACCAGCTCGATCATCTCTTGTTCATCTTCGATGCAGACAACGGTCCGTATGGGTGTAGTCATAAGCGCCCTTAATCAGTTTACGAAACGATGGTTTGCACAAGTTTGGGCGGGTAAGGGATGCCGCGACGCCAAGCGTGCATAAGCTTATCACAAGCATTGGGGCTTGTAAATATTTGTTGACATGGCTGTGTGCATCTGGCATAATGCGCCTACATTAGGCACGCTAGCGCTTTTGCATTTTGGCAATCGACCAAGCGTGTACGAATGATTTTAATAAGTGAACGGCTATGATGGAGACGAGTAGGCGCACGTCAGTGTTACAGCGAGTCTGGGTTGGTGCGAGCCAGACATCTTGTGCGGTCGAAAATCACTCCGGAGCTGCCGGCTGAAAGGGTTAGATGACTAGAGACTGGAGAACTAGAGACTAAAAGTAGTTTTGGCTCAAGTCTCCGGTCATTAGTCTCCAGTCCACCTAACTAAGCCAGGCCGGACTCGTCCCTCGTTATCGGGAGTGCGATGATATCTGGCAGCGCATTGTGGCGCCGGCTGGAGGTCGTCGAAAAGAGTGCCCGCGCGCACTATCTGCGCCGGGAATTAGGGTGGTACCGCGAAGCAGACGCCTTCGTCCCTTGGGGGATGAAGGTGTTTTTTGTTTGGAGATTGGGGATTGGAGGTTGAGACGGGTTAATCGCTAATCCCCAATCTCTAATCTCAAGGTTCATAAGAGGTACTGATGACCGAATTACTTTATCAAACCGACGCATACATGAACGAGTTTACTGCTCGCGTTGTGGCGCGGGTGGAGGATGGGGTGGTGCTGGACCGCACGGCGTTCTATCCGGGCGGCGGCGGGCAGCCGTATGATACGGGGGAGTTGGGCGCCGGCGGGAGGCGCTGGCCCGTAAAGCGCATGAAGCGGGTCAAGGGCCAGGTCGTACACGTGTTAGAAGGAGATGATCTGCCGGAGGTGGGCAACCTGGTGGACGGCGCGCTGGATTGGGACCGTCGCTACGAGCTGATGCGCACGCATACGGCAATGCACGTGCTCTGTGGCGTGATCTGGCGCGACTATGAGGCGTCGGTCACGGGCGGCAACATGGAGCCGCTGAAGGGACGCATGGATTTTGAATTTGAGACGATGAAGGCGGAACTGGCCGATGCCATCGAGGAGGCGGTGAACAAGGAAATCAGCGCGGCGCGACCGGTGACCGTGGATATCCTGCCGCGGGAAGAGGCTTTTCAAATTCCGGACCTGATTCGCACCAAGATTAATTTGCTGCCGGAAGGAATTGAAGAGGTACGCGTCGTGGAGATCGAAGGGTTAGATTTGCAGGCGGACGGCGGCACGCACGTGGCCAACACGCGCGAGGTAGGGCCTGTGCGCGTGGTGGATTATAAGAGTAAGGGACGGATTAATAAGCGGATTTATTTGGAGGTTGGGGGTTGAAGATTGGACGGCGGACGACAGACGGCAGACCGCGGAGAATGGCTTCAGCGCCGCTATGAACTGCGGTCGGCGGTCTGTGGTCTGCGGTCGGCTACACTTACATGCGTAAGCTGATTCATGAGTTACCTTACGAACGTCCGGTGGCTGCGGGACGGTTTGAATATTATGAGAATGGTGAGGCGACGGGGGCTGTGGAGGTGTGGCAGTTGAACGCTGCGCGTGATGGATACCGGTTCTTGCGAGTAGATTTGAACGCCACGGCTTCGAGCGGTGATAACGTACTGTATCACCTGGCGCTGGACGCTGCCGGTGACCCGCAACGCCTGAAGTTTCATTTTTTCCGCCAGGGCGAGCAGGTTCGCGGCGACGTGTTATTTGGCGAGGACACGGCGCTGTTGACGCGGGAGATAGACGGGCGCCGCGTGGAGTCTGAAGCGGCGTTCGGAACCGCGCAGCCTTTCTGGTTCCCATCCAGCGCCGGTCTGGGGTTGCTGGCAAAGGCGCAGAGCGGCGCGGGGCTGACTTTGCGGCGCGAGACAGCGTTTGACCTGTGGTCCGTAGACGTTGTGCTGGAAAAGGGACCGGAAGAACCGGTGACGGTGATGGGTCGGGAGGTGCAAACGAGGCAGCTGCGCGCGCGCTGGGAAGACCAGGAGCGCGTCTTGTGGCTGGACGAGGCCAATTGGCCCGTGCGCGTGCGGAGAGGCGATCTGGTTGCGCGGGAGAGGCGGTATGTGCGGTATCGAGGTAACGATTGAAATCGTTACTACGAAGGACGATAGATTAGAGCAAGTATCAGGAAAAGATTATGGGTTTTAAAGACGTTTCCAACAAAGTCGATTTTGTGGCGCTGGAGAATGATATCCTGGCCTTCTGGCAAGAGACAGACGCCTTTGGCGAGCTGCAACGCCTGCGGGCCAGGAGCGACAAGAACTGGAGTTTTCTGGACGGGCCGATCACGGCGAATAATCCCATGGGCGTGCACCACGCCTGGGGCCGCACGTATAAGGACATTTACCAGCGCTTCAAGGCCATGCAGGGCTATAACCAGCGCTGGCAGAATGGATTTGACTGTCAGGGTCTGTGGGTCGAGGTCGAAGTCGAAAAGGAGCTTGGTTTCGAAAGTAAGCGGGACATCGAGCGCTTTGGCCTGGCGGAATTCGTGAAGCTGTGCAAGATGCGCGTGCTGGATTACGCGGCGATCCAGACGGCGCAGTCGATGCGCCTGGGATATTGGATGGAGTGGAACAACCCGGACGAGCTGCGCCGCCTGAGCGAGGAGATGGCGGAGGACCAGGAGCAACACACGGTCTATGATGGGCCCGCGGGTCGCGTGGAAGGCACGGTGGAACAGGTGGTGGGCCGCCTGGGCCGTCCGGAAGTTGGCGGATCGTATTTCACGTTCAGCGACGAAAATAATTACCAGATCTGGGGCTTTTTGCAGAAGTGCCATGAGAACGGCTGGCTCTATAAGGGGCGGGACGTGATGCCCTGGTGTGCGCGTTGCGGCACGGGCATCAGCCAGCACGAGATCGTCACGGATGGCTACCTGGAAGTGACGCACGATTCGATTTATTTGCGCTTCCCATTGCTGGACCGCGAGAACGAGGCCCTGCTGGTTTGGACCACGACGCCGTGGACGCTGACGAGTAACGTGGCGGCGGCGGTGGGGCCCGAGCTCACGTACGTCAAGGTGGAGTCGGCCGACGGCTGGACCTATTACCTGGCGGAAGCGGCGATGACGGAGACGATGATCGGCGACTATTCGGTGGTCGATACGCTGAAGGGTTCAGAGATGGTGGGCTGGGAGTATGCCGGCCCGTTTGATGATCTGCCGGCGGCGGCGCAAGCCATGGAAGGGTACACGCACCGCGTCATTCCCTGGCGGGAGGTGGGCGCAGAGGAAGGTACGGGCATCGTACACATCGCACCCGGCTGCGGCGCGGAGGACTTTGAGCTGAGCAAGGAACACGACTTGCCGGTGGTGGCGCCGCTGGACGAGAACGGGCACTACATCGAAGGGTTCGATTGGCTAACGCGGCGTGACGTGCACGGCGTGGCTCCTGACATCTTCGAGCAGCTGCGCGAGAAAGGTCTTTACTATCGCAAGCAGCGCTACAGCCATCGCTACCCGCATTGCTGGCGCTGCGGCGAGGAACTTGTGTACCGGCTGGTGGATGAGTGGTTCATCAGCATGGGTCCGCTCTACGACAAGCCGCGCAGCGAGCTGACGGCTGAGGAAAAAGCGGCGAGCCTACGGTACCAGATCATGGACGTCGTGGATGAAATCAACTGGGTGCCCTCGTTTGGCTACGACCGGGAGATGGATTGGCTGCGCAATATGCACGATTGGATGATCAGCAAGAAGCGTTACTGGGGCTTGGCCCTGCCCATCTGGGTCTGCGACGAGCCGGAGTGCGGCCATTTTTACGTGGTGGGCAGCGAGGATGAATTGGAAGAACGCTCCGTGGAAGGTTGGGAGACGTTCGCCGGGCACACGCCGCATCGCCCCTACATCGACGCCGTAAAGATCGCCTGTCCGCAGTGCGGGGGAAAAGCCACGCGCATTGCCGACGTGGGCAATCCGTGGCTGGACGCGGGCATCGTGGCCTATAGCACGTTGCACTACCGCGATGAACCGCAGTTTTGGTCGCAGTGGTTCCCGGCCGATTTCATCACGGAGAGCTTCCCCGGCCAGTTCCGCAACTGGTTCTATAGCCTATTGGCTCAGAGCACGGTGTTGACTAATCGGACGCCATTTAAAAACGTGCTGGGCTTCGCTACGCTGCTGGCAGAGGATGGCCGTGAAATGCACAAGTCGTGGGGTAACTCGATCGAGTTCAACGAAGCGGCGGACACGATGGGCGCGGACGTGATGCGCTGGCTATACCTGGACCAGAAGCCGGAACAGAATCTCCTGTTTGGCTACAACAAGGGCGACGAGACGCGGCGGCGATTCTTAATCCCGCTGTGGAATGTGTATAGCTTTTTTGTGACGTATGCGAATTTGGATGAGTGGGCGCCGGAGGTGGGAGACTGGAGATTGGAGATTGGGGATTGGGGATTGGGCGGTTCGACGGAAGCGCTTGCGTCTCCGGATCCTGGAAATGCGCAGTTGGATAGTTGGGTGCTTGCGCGTCTGAATGAGACGGTCGTGGCAGTGACAGAAGCGCTGGAGGACTTTCGCTCGGAGCGGGCTACGCGCGAGTTAGAAGCGCTGTTGGATGACGTTTCTAACTGGTACGTGCGACGCTCGCGGCGGCGGTTCTGGAAGAGCGAAGCTGACGACGATAAGGCAGCGGCCTACGCTACACTGTATCAGGTGTTGGTGAAGATGACGCAATTGTTGGCGCCCTTTATCCCCTTCACGACGGAGGCTATGTACCAGAATCTAGTGCGTAGCGTGGACGGGGAGGCCCCGACCAGCGTGCACCACACGCTCTATCCGCAGGCTGACGCGGCGCAGCTGGACCGCGAATTGCTGGAGAAGATGCGACTGGCTATCACCGTTGCCAGCCTGGGTCGCGCGGCGCGTAGCTCGGCCGATGTGAAGCTGCGCCAGCCGCTGGCGAAAGCGCGGGTGAACGTGGGCACCGAGCAGGAACGAAGGGACATTCAGGAGTTGGCCGAGGTCCTGGCAGAAGAGATCAACGTGAAAGAGATTGAGGTTGTCGCCGAAGTGGGCGAGCTGGTGGATTATAAGCTCTTGCCCAACAATCGGGAGCTGGGCCCGCGCTTTGGCGCCGATTTCCCCAGGGTGCGCCAGGCGCTGATGGCCCTGGACCCGTCCCAGGCGGTGGCGCAGTTGCAGGCGCAGGGCGAGCTGACGCTGGAGGTAGACGGCGATGCGATCAGGCTGGACAAGGATGATGTGCTGGTGCAAACGGAGTCTCGCGGCGGGCTGGCAGTAGCCAGCGACAAAGGGGTGACGGTGGCCGTGGACACGGCCTTGACGCCGCAGTTGGTGCAAGAAGGTTACGCGCGAGACCTGGTACGGTCGCTGAATAATATGCGTAAGGAGGCAGGTCTGGAAATCGACGACCGTATCCATGTGGCATACTCGCCACCACAAGACCCGGACGTGGCAGCGGCGCTGGAGAATTTTGGGGACCACGTGCGGCAGGAGACGTTGGCGCTGAGCCTGGAAGCGCAAGAGGATCCGAGCGGCGACCATCGCGAGCAGGTTGCAGTTGGCGACGAGACGCTGGAAATGGCGATTCGGAAGGCGTAGGGCAATGGTGGCCCATTGTTGGGGCGTTACAAGCGCGTCATTGCACGACAATGGGCAAGGGGTACAATTCAATCCGTTAACGTAGGAGACTGCCTAGGATGCGTCGCCCGATATTTGTTCTGCTCATTGTTATGATGGGAGCGATTGGCCTGGTTTCGACCGAGGGAGCGACGGGCCAGGAGGAGGCGCCCTCTGAACCGGAACCGATCTTCGTAACGCCCGGGCAGGAGGCGCCGCCGGTCTTTGGTCCATTGACGGGCGTGTGGCGGGAGAGCGTGGAGGTAACGCTGGAACCGGTACCCGACCCGCAGTTAACGGAGGCGCACGCGTCCGATAGTTGCGCCGAGGCCGCCCCGCTAGCGATGCAGTCCTTTGGCACGGCAGGCGACCGCAGTACGGTCAACGACATGACCTGGGATACCAGCGACCCAATCTTGGGGTGCATGTGGGGCACGCCGCAGAACCCGCGCGGTTATCGCACGGTCTGGTACCGGTTCGAGGCGCCGGTGAGCGGGCACCTGGCGGTCAACACATCATTTGAAGCCAGTAACTTCATAGATAGCTATGATACGGTGCTGGCGTTGTATCATAGCGACGACATTTCCTGTGATTCGCTGACATTGATGGCCTGTGACGACGATAGCTATGGATTCTTTTCGGAAGTGACGGCGTTCGTCATCGAGGGCGAAAATTACTATATAGAGGTAGCCGACCGTTCGCCAGGGGTGCAGGGTCCGGCGACGTTGCGCCTGGCCGTTGTGCTAGAGGAGGGAGAGACGCTTTGGGAGCGCTTCGGCGAGGATGATGATGTTTACTCGGAGCCGTCCAGGCGCACGCGGCACAGCCTGGTGAGCGACGGGCGCTTTATTTATCTGATCAGCGGCGAGACGTTTATTGATGGTTTTCCTGCAGGAGTGGGCCGTCTGGACCGCTTTGATGCAGAAACGAGGACGTGGACGAAGCTGAAGCCTATCCCGCGGGAATATTACTCGCGGACGTCGGCGGCCTTACTGGGCGGGAAGATTTACGTGCCGTCGGGTTATATAGGCAATAACCAGGGGTATGACGGGCAACATTTCGTTTATGATATCGCGACGAATGAATGGATCGAGGGCGTCAACGTGCCTTGGGCGGACGCGTCGGAAAGCGGCCAGCCCTACGCCTGGCATCAGGCGGTGGCTGCCCCGTTGAATAACGGTTATTTTGTGACCGGCGGGTTGCTGGAAGGCGATCCCGAACAGCTGATTCCGCCGATTAGCATCGTGCCTACAGATAGCCTGCTGTTCTACAATGCCAATACGTCGAACTGGCGAACCGATCTGCC
>CAYSMQ010000038.1:9760-18803 GCA_964432035.1 uncultured Ardenticatenaceae bacterium | reverse complement strand
CAGGTGGATCGCTTCATGCTCAAGGTGCTCGTCGGTTATCCCAACGCCACGGAAGAATTTGTCATCGTGGAGCGCATGACGGGAAGTTTGCCGGCGGTGCAGAAGGTACTGACCACGGGGGAACTGCTGAGCTTACAGCAGGCAGCCGACCGGGTGTATGTAGATCCGGCCCTGATGGAGTATGCGGTAGGCCTGGTGACCGCCACCCGGAAGCCGCAAGAATATGGCTTGAAGGATTTGCAGCGCTATATCTTGTTCGGCGCCAGCCCGCGCGCTTCCATCAATCTGATCCTGACGGCGCGGGCGCTGGCTTTTGTGCGCGGCCGCAGCTACGCCCTGCCACAGGACGTGCTGGATATGGCCTACGACGTGATGCGGCATCGCATGGTGTTGTCTTACGAAGCGCTCTCGGATAACGTGACGAGCGACGATCTGTTAGAACAAATCCTCGATCGCATTCCGGCTCCCGTGGTGCCATTGCACGAGCGTGGTCAAAGGAATGGGTCATAAGAATGGCGGTCCGATGAAGGAGCGTCCTACGAATGACGCGGTATCCGGGTTAGCGCTTGACCGGCGAGCGCCAGAACGTATCCTGCAGCGCCTCGATTGGCAGGTCATCCGCCGCCTGGATGGCCTGCTCCAGGGCGATTACCGCAGCCTGTTCTACGGTTTTGGCGTGGATTTCGCCGATCTGCGAGAGTACCAACCTGAAGATGACATCCGCTATATCGATTGGAACGTAACTGCCCGCCTGAATACACCCTACGTGCGGCAATACGTTGAAGACCGCGAGATCACCGCCTGGTTCCTGCTGGACCTGAGCCCCTCCATGGACTTTGGCACGGTTGAGAGTATCAAACGGGCGGTGCTGATTGATTTCGTGGCCACGATTGCGCGGCTGTTGACCCGCCACGGCAACCGGGTCGGGGCCATGTTTTATGGAAGCCGCATCGATCGGACGATTCCGGCAAGGGGCGGGCGGCTCCAGGTATTGCGCCTGGTCAACGACCTGCTGAGGCAGCCGCAACTGCCGGGCGCGCCCTTCACAGACCTGGCGCCGCTCCTGAAAGGCGGGCAGCACGCCATCAAAAAGCGCGCGCTGGTCTTCATCGTCTCTGATTTCATCAGCGCACCCGGGTGGGAACGACCGCTTAGCCTGCTGAACCAACGGCATGAAGTCGTGGCCGTGCGCCTGTGGGACCCGCGCGAAGTGGAGCTGCCGGATATCGGTCCGGTGATCATCGAGGACGCCGAGACAGGCGAGCAGCTGTACCTGGACACGCATGATCAAAAATTCCGCGCCCGGTTTAAGCAGGCGGCGCAGCAGCGCGAATCAGAATTAGACGCGGGCTTCAAACGAGCTGGCGTGGACGTATGACGCAGTCAGCTGGCTCGTTTCCCTAGGCGAGTGGCGCAAATGGCAAGCGGCGGCGCTGCCTTATGTGGTTGGAGACAACGTGCTGGAAATCGCGCACGGGCCGGGCCATATGTTATTACGCCTGGCACAGGGTGGCAGGCGGGTCACGGGACTCGACTTCTCGCCTTATATGGGGCGGCTGGCGGCGCGGCGCCTGAGGCGCCGCGCTCGAAATACGGTTTCCCTGGTGCGCGGCAAGGTCCAAACGCTTCCGTTTGCAGATCAGACGTTTGACTCCGTTTATAGCTCATTTCCCACGGCCTTTATGGCCGAAAGGGAAACGATGCAGGCCGTCTATCGCATACTACGCGAAAACGGTCGCTACGTCATTGTCCCGGAGGGACATCTAACGGGCAGCAGCATCGTAGAGCGTTTAATCGACTGGCTGTTCAGGATTACCGGGCAGCGCAGCGATGTCTTTGCCGTGGATGAGGATGCATACTGGCCCGCCGATAACCCGCAATGGCGTTCGTTCTTACATGCCATGGAAGACACCGGTTTCATGGTAGACGTGCACCACGTCGAGTTGGCGCGCAGCGAGGCGACGGTTATCGTCGCCTCGCGCAAGGTTAATTAATGGTCACGTGAGCGCGGTGGAAGATCGAACCGCGCATTGGTACAATAGTCGAAAGGATTTCTGTGGACTCATCGGACTTGATTCAATCGGACGCACAAGAACAGCAGCCGCCCGCGACGGCCAAACAGCGCACGTTACCGCTACTGGTGGCGGCGCTGGTCATTATACTGGACCAGCTGAGCAAGCTCTTTATTGAAACCCGCTTGCCGCTCAACCATGCCTGGGCGCCGTTCCCCGAATTCGCCCACCTGTTTCGCCTCACGCATGTGAGCAATACGGGTGCCGCGTTCGGGCTATTCCCGGGCGGCAGCGCGTTCTTCACCATCATCGCCATTATCGTGGCGGGCATCATCCTCGTTTACAACTTTGGCCTGCCCGGGGGGCATCATCTGCTGCGTCTTTCTCTTGGCTTACAACTGGGTGGCGCCCTGGGCAACCTTATTGATCGCTTCCGCCTTGGGCACGTCACGGATTTCCTCGATTTTGGACCGTGGCCCGTCTTCAACTTGGCGGACACGTCCATCGTGACAGGCGTTATTATTCTCGGCTTTCTGATGTTGCTGGAACAGCGGCAGGCCGTTAACGAGGGTCGCAGCGAAAGCGACGGCGGCGAGACACAGAGAACGGTCGGCAACCTCCCCACGCAGCGCCAGAATGAGCAGGCAACTTAGGCTGACCCTCGACGCGCCCGGGGAGCGCATCGACAAGGCGCTGGCGGCAGCCTACTCAGATCTGTCCCGATCACAGTGGCAACAACTTATCGCCGAGGGGCACGTGACGGTCGAGGGAGAGATACCGAAGGCCAGTCTGCGGCTGGAGGGCGGCGAGGAAGTACACGCCGTGCTGCCCGAAGTCAAAGAGAGCGAAATTGTCGCCCAGGAGATCCCGCTTGACATCATTTACGAAGATGACGACATGCTGGCGATCAACAAGCCGGCGGATATGGTCGTACATCCCTCGCCCGGACACAGCGAAGGGACGCTTGTCAACGCCGTTCTGGGCTATTGTCCCAACTTGGAAGGGGTGGGCGGTGAGCGCCGTCCTGGAATTGTGCACCGGCTGGACAAAGAGACCTCGGGGCTGATTTTGGTCGCTAAGAACGATCTTGCCTTGCGCCACCTACAACGCCAGTTCAAACGCCGCACAATTAAGAAGACGTATCTAGCTCTTGTCGAAGGCCACGTACAGCCGCCACAGGCGTTGGTCGACGCGCCGATCGGTCGCGATCCGAATCACCGCCAGCGCATGGCGGTGATAGCGCCCGGCTCAAGCGCGCGCTCGCGGCGCGCGCAGACTGAATATCAGCTCTTGCGCATTTACGGTGATTATTCACTACTGGAATGCTACCCGCGCACCGGACGCACGCACCAGATCCGCGTGCATCTGGCGTTTGCCGGGTTTCCAATCGTGGGGGATACGACTTACGGGCGACGCAAACAGCGCCTGGAACTGGATCGCCACTTTTTGCACGCGTCGGCCCTGACTTTTGAGCGACCGGCCGACGACAAAGAACTGTCGCTAGAAGCGCCGTTGCCGGAGGAGCTAAAGGCGATGCTGGAGCTGCTGCAGTAGTCGCATTTGGCTACTCACTTCGCCCGCGATCGGAGCGCGCGCGCCCCTCTAACGGCAAGGCCACAAAGAATGTGCTCCCCTTTCCCGGTTGGCTAACACACCAGGCACGCCCACCGTGCCGCTCGGCAATAGATTTCACGATTGCCAGGCCCAGCCCCGACCCTTTGACGTTGCTGTTATCCTTTTTCTTTACGCGGTAGAACCGCTCGAAGATGCGCACATGCTCTTGGGGGTCGATGCCTGGGCCGTGGTCCTGGACGCTAAAGACGAGTTCGTTGCCTTTCTGCCTGGCGCGCAATGTCACCGCTCCCGTGTTAGGGGCATACTTGCAGGCATTGCTGACCAGGTTGTTTATAGCGTGTCGAACAAGCGAGGCATCGCCATAGACGTCGGGCAAGTCGTCGTCGGCGTCCAGGATCAATCGGAGGCCCTGTGTCGCCGCGTGACCGGCGGTTTCCTGGATGACGCCTTCCAGCAAATCTTTGCCGTCAATATGGTCCTTCATCAAGAGGACGCCGGCCTCGATGCGCCCCAGATCCAGCAGATCTTCGACCAATTGGGACATCTGCTGCACACCGCTCAAGATGCGCTCAAGATACTCTTCTTGCTTTTCATTGATGTCGCCGACCATGGGTAGCATGGTCAGGTAGCCGCGCATAAATGTAAGCGGACTACGGAGGTCATGCGAAACGGTGGAGACGAACTCTGACTTCATTTCATCCAACTCTTTGAGATGCGTGATGTCGCGGAGCACGGCAACCCGTCCCAGACCCTGCTGGTCATTACTGCGAATTGTCGATACGCTGGCGTAGAGGATGCGACCGTCGGAAATGGAGATTTCGAGATTGCGCACACGATCCTCGCGGGCGGTCAGGGCGCGGACCAGGTTCTCGTTTTCGATGACGTCGGCGACAGGGCGGCGCAACACCTGCTTCGGCGTCAGGTCAAAGGCCTGGGCCATTGCCGGATTTAACAGCAAGACACGGTCAGTCTGGTCCGTCACGATCACAGCGTCCCGCGTGCTGGAGATGACTGCTGCCAGGCGGCGCCACTGGCTCTCGGCCGTAGAGAAGAGTCGCGCGTTCTCTACCAGAACGGACGCCTGGTTGGCCATGGTTCGCAGCATATTCAGCTCGCCGTCCCCGAACTCATGTGGCTGACGATAACCAACCCAGAGCACGCCCTGGAAGCGATCTTTGGCAACGAGCGCCATAGCCACCAGCGCCTGCACCGGCGGCTCCTCATCAGGTTCGAGGCGCAATCCGTTGTGCACCTGTTCGGGCGTTGTCAGACCTATCTCACTTTCCTGGCGACCCAAGGTAAAAATGTGGCGGTCAAAAGGCGCCATGCTGCTTGCAGCAGGGCCTTCGCCGAAAGTAAGCGGATGAGGCCCGCTTGGATTGCGCACGATGGCGCGCACGCCGATGGCGCCTGTCCCGCGCACGGCGCCACGCAGAATGACGGGCAGTCCTTGCTGTATATCAATGGTGCTGGAAATGTCGTGGCTCACTTCCAACATCAGATTCATATCATTAAAATGGCTCTGCATGGAGCGTCGCATACGCTCGAAGGCATGGCTGAGCTGCCCAACCTCATCGGTCTCATGCACGTCTCTCCCGCGCGTGGGCACGGAGACATCAAAGTCACCGGCAGCCAGCTGTTGCGAGGCCTCAACCAATTCACCAAGAGGTGTTGTGATGCCGCGTCCCAGATAGAGCAAGACAAAGCCAAAGGCCAGCATGCCAACGGCAAGCACGGCGATGAGTGGGCTGCTGATTTGCAGCGCCAGGCGCAGTACGACCTGGTGCGGCACGGCAATGACCACGCGCCAGGGATGGTCTGGACCCAGACGCTCGTAGTTTAGCATGCGGGCGTTTGTTTCGCTGGACAGGCTTTCGTAGGCCTCGCCAGGACCATCAACTCTAAACCGTCGCGCACGCGTTCCTTCGGCCGGCGGCGACCAGGGGGACATGAGCACGGTCTCATCGGCGTGAGCAATGATCTGACCGCGCTCGTCGACAATAAATCCTGTGCCTTCGCCAACAGTTCCCTGGAGTCCAACGACCAGGTCTCGGAGGACAATGCCCGGAATACGCCCCACAAGGGCAGCGACGGGATCGCTATCGTCATCTCGAACCGGAACGATGATACTGAGCATGGTTTCGCCGTCGACGTTTTGGGCCGGGCTCATCGACGGCGCCCCGCGGGCCAGCGCGTCGGAGACGGCGCCCGCTTCAAACGGCGTGAGCGTGACTTCCTCATCCTCGTCGTGGTTAGGATAGAACGCCGCGACCTCTCCCGCTGCATCCACGAAGACGACATGCCGGTAGTAGGCGCCCGCCGTGCGCACCAGCTGTCCAAGATACGCTTCAATGGCTTCCTCGTCGTCTTCCAAGAGAACCGGCGAATCGCTATACTGTCTCAGCATGTTCTGCGTCTGCGTACGGAAGGTTGGTATCTGCCGGGAGACGGCTTCCGCATCGTGCGCCATCTGGTTCACAGAAAGGCGCTCGGCCACGCTGACGGAAAGCGAAAAAACGACGGATAAGAGCACCGCGCTGAAGATCACGGCGAAAACGCCAAAGGTGACCAGCAAGCGGTTGCGCACGCTACGCTGCTGGGGCGGTTGCTGGAATGTCTTAGGTACGATGCGTATTTGGGGCACGCCCAACACGACAACAGTGGCCACAAGACCCGCGACGAGTCCCTCGACGAACAGGGGTAAAAATTGAGCGCGCGTTGCAGATAGAGACCAATCTAGGGCTGCCAACCACGTCGCCTCAATGCTGGCATAGGCATAGAAGGCGGGAAGGAACACTAACAGAGGGAGCACGAGGCTAAGGGGCCCGGTAACGATGGGTAAGCGCAGCCACTCATAGACGCGGCCCTCGTAGTTCTGGGTGAACCACCAGGCGGCGAGCGCGGCCGTCAGCGCAAAATAGAAGGGGTCGAAAATCTGGTGTGTGCCCCATATCGCTTTGCCAAATCCCGTACAAAAACCCACGAACAGGGCGGGCCCAATGCCCAGGGAGGCGCCCGCCAGGAACATGGGCACGGCGGCAAAGAGCGCTATCGTCACGCGCGGATTTTGCGTGGACACCAGCGGCGGAAGTTGGCCCGCGTCTGTCACGGGGATGACGAACAGCTGGCTGAGCACAACACCGGCGAGGGCCAGCAACGTCGTTACCAGCCACTTGCGTGATCCAAGCTTGAGGAGTGGTTTGCGCTGAGTGTAGATGAGAAAAATCGTGGAAAGAAAATAGAGGAGAAGTAGAACAGTAGCTATTAGAGGGCGCTGTGGTAACAGAAAGCCGGGCTGTGCAGTTGCGCCCCAGAATTCAACTGGCATTAGCTTTTATCCCTGGCGGTTCTTGCAAACTAGTTGCCGTCACCCGCCCATCATAACCAAACACGACCGGTACAACGCGAAAATTATAGCATGAGCGCCGGGCTACTGCAATGGAAACCCAGACATCACAGTCACCGGACGAGGGGATAATTGCAACAAGTCACTCTATTTGTCATTTACTCCTTTGTCAACTATTATCACGGCGCAATCGTAGCCAAGCGGGGACTCGTATCCGCCCTGGCGCAGATTCGGTAGTCAATGAACTCAAGTCGCCGTACCTACACCATCTTGATCGCACTCATATTACTGACACTCCCTTGCTACTGTGCCGGAATTGTGGCCTACGCTCTCGCACCTGATGACGCCCCCACGTTACCGGCGCCGATGGACACGATAACGCCCAGCGCCACGCTTCCTCCAGATGTAACGGCGACTTTCACACCAACGACGACGCCCTCGCCTTCGCCGGGGCCCACGAACACGCCCGGCCCACCCACAGCCACCTTAGACCCCACGCCGGATCAGTTCGCCTCGCCCACACCGCAGCCAACGGACACGCCGCAGCCGACGGCAACCAATACGGCGACGGCGACCGTCACGGCAACAGAAGAACCCACGGCAACGGCGACGGCAACAGAGGAGCCGACTGCCACAGCAACGGCAACAGAAGAAGTGACTGCGACGGCAACTGCAACGGCTACCGAAGAGCTACCGCCGTCGGACGAAGCCACCAGCACACCGACGCCCACAGAAGAGTCGGAGGTGCCGCCGCTACCGACGATTCCCGGTATTACAGAGACGCCTGAGAATTAAGAGAGACGAACGTGCCAAATCGAGAAACCCTGCCATGGAAATAGTCGACCTCTTACGAAAATTGACCGAGACGCCGGGCCCGTCCGGTCTGGAAAACGCCGTGCGTGAGACTTTAGCGGATGTCTGGCGTCCATTGGCCGACGAGCTGATCGTCGACAACATGGGTAATCTGTTGGCCCTAAAACGGGCGGACGCGCGCGCCGGAGGCGAGGAAACTGGCGCCGAAAATGGCCCACCTCGCCTCTTACTGGCGGCGCACATGGATGAAATCGCCTTAATGGTCAAAGACATCGCACAGTACCCGGAAAACGGCGACTCAGACGAGGACCGCATGGGCTTCCTGCGCGTGACCTCTGTCGGCGGCGTCGACGTGCGGCACCTGTACGGGCAGGCGGTCACGGTACACGGGGAGCGCGACCTGCCCGGCATTATTGGCGCGCTGCCCAAGCACATGTTACCCGACGCCAGCAGCAGCAAAGTCTATCCGTTTGACGACCTGGTGGTGGATGTGGGGTTGCCCCTCGCGGAGCTGCGAGACGCGGTCGGCGTCGGCGATTTCATCAGCTTCCGGCAACCGTTGCGCGAGCTGCTCAACGACCGGGTCACGGGCAAGGCGCTGGATAATCGCGCTTCGGTGGCGGCGGTGACCATTGCCCTGGAACATCTGCAAGAACGCCGGCATGATTGGGACGTGATCGCCGTGGCCACCGTCGAGGAGGAAACACGGCTGTTGGGCGCCTTTACCAGCGCCTTCGCGCAGCGCCCCGACGTCGCGGTCGCCATCGACGTGACATTTGCCAAAGGTCCGGGCACAAAAGACAGCCATCTGTTTGAGATGGACGGAGGGCCGACGGTAGGGCTGGGCGCCAATGTGCATCCCGGCGTACTCAAGGAACTGCAGGAGGCAGCCAAGGCGCTGGAGATGGACCTGCACCTTGAACCACACAACTATCACAGCGGTACAGATGCTTATGGCCTGCAAATTGCACGTGAAGGCATTCCCACAGGGCTGATTTCCATTCCCATCCGCTACATGCACACGATGGTGGAAACGGTAGCGACGGCAGACATTGAGCGCGCGGGCCGCTTGTTAGGAGAGTTTGCGGGGCGGTTGGAGGAGGGTTTTCTGGAAAAGATTGCGAAGGAAATGTTGGGGGAATAGGAGATTGGAGATTGGAGACCGGAGATTGGAGACCGGAGATTGGAGATTGGCGGTTTTGCAGTCTGCGGTCCGCCGTCTGTGGTCGATCTGACGATTGGTTATGAATGAACTTTTACAGCAGTTGAGCGAAGCGGTTGGGGTGGCGGGCGATGA
>CAYSMQ010000038.1:0-9750 GCA_964432035.1 uncultured Ardenticatenaceae bacterium | reverse complement strand
GAGATTTTAGACTCGATATTAGACGCTTTTGCGGTCAGCAGTATGTCGTCGAATTGATATTAGTGTTGACAACCGGTTATGAATGAACTTTTGCAGCAGTTGACTGAGGCGGTGGGGGTTGCAGGGGACGAAAAAGAGGTGCGGCTGTTGCTGCGCGACCTTATCGCCGATCATGTGGACGAGTGGCGCGTGGATACGATGGGCAATCTCCTGGCAACGAAGCGGGGAACGGGAGATAGCGATTTGAGGGTGCTGGTCGACGCGCACATGGACGAGGTTGGCCTGATCGTCACTGACATCGACAGCGACGGAACGCTAAAGTTTGAGACGGTTGGCGGCATCGCCGACCACACGCTGTTGGGCAAGACGGTGCAAGTGGGCGCCAAGAAGTACACGGGCGTCATCGGCGCGCGGCCCATCCATTTGGTAAAAAGCTCGCAGCGCAGAAGCGTGGTGAAGCACGACAGCATGCGCATCGACATCGGCGCCACGAAAAAAGCGAACGCGTCTAACAAGGTGAAGCTGGGCGACCGCGCCACGTTTCTGACGACGTACCGCGAGTCGGGAAAAATGGCTATGGGCAAAGCCCTGGACGACCGCGCCGGGTGTGCGGCGCTGGTGGAACTTTTGCGCCGCGACCCGTACCCCTTTGACCTACACGCGGCGTTCACCGTGCAAGAGGAAGTCGGTCTGCGCGGCGCGCAGGTGGCGGCCTATGCCACAAAGCCCGACGTGGCCCTGGTGTTGGAGTGCACGCCGGCTTACGACCTGCCCAACAAACGGGACGTCAGCCCCAACGTGCGCCTGGGCAAGGGGCCGTCGTTGTACGTGATGGATTCGCGGACGATTCAGGATCCACGCTTTGTGCGGCACATCATGCGCACGGCTGAAAATCATGGCATCGCCTTCCAGGTGCGACAGCCGGGCGGCGGCGGCACCAACGCCGGCGCCATCCAGCGCATGCACGGGGGCGTGGTTACGGCAACCATGGCAACGCCGGCGCGCTACATTCACGCGCCCATCGGAATGATCAATTTAGACGACTTCAACAACGTCGTGCGCCTGGCAGACGCCACGTTGCGCAGTTTACATCGCGGTCTGTTTGAGCGATAACGAGAGGACAGTATGAACATCGAGCTGGTGAAACAACTTGTCGAAGCATATGGCCCGTCCGGATTTGAGGACAACATGCGGGACATCATCCGCCCGCTTGTAGAGGATTACGCCGACGAGATATCTGTGGACGTTATGGGTAATCTCATCGTGCGCAAGCGGGGCGACGGCAGCGACCTAAAGGTCATGATCGCCGCGCACATGGACGAAATCGGCGTCATGGTTACGCACATTACCGAAAAAGGCTTCTTGCGCTTTACAGGCATCGGCGGCGTCTTTCCGCCGACGTTGGCGGGAAACCGGGTGCAGTTTGCCGACGGTACCATCGGCGTGATCAACAGCGAAAAGCGCGAGAGCCGTACCCAGGTGCACGGGCTGGACAAGCACTATATCGACGTGGGCGCCAGCGGACGTGATGACTGTCCTGTGAGTATTGGCGACGCCGCCGGTTTTTACCGTGACTTTCGCGCGCAGGGCGACTTTCTGATCGCCAAGAGCATGGACGACCGCATCGGCTGTGTGGTGGGCATCGAGGCCTTGCAGCGGCTGGAAGAGACGCCGCACGACGTATACTTCGTCTTTAGCGTGCAGGAGGAAGTGGGCACGCGCGGCGCGCAGGCGGCAGCCAATGCGTTAGAGCCGGACGTGGGCATTGCCCTGGATGTCACAATGACGGGCGACACGCCGGAATCGCACACCATGCCCGTTGAGCTGCGCCAGGGGCCGGCAATCAAGGTCAAAGACACGGGCATGATCGCGCACGCGGGCCTGGTGCGCCTGATGCGTAAGCGGGCCGAAGACGCCAGCATCCCCTATCAGATGGAAGTTCTGGAAGCGGGCTCGACCGACGCGCGCTCTATACAGATCGCGGGGCCGGGAGCGGCAGCGGGCACAATTTCAATCCCCACACGCAACGTGCACACGGTTAGCGAAGTGGTGGACGCCAACGACGTCGAGAATTGTATCCGGCTGCTGGTGGAGGTTCTGTCGAACCCGATTGAGCTTTAGTCACTCACACGCTAACGCCTAGAAATCGGATGTCTCTTCTCCAACGCCCGATTCCCAAGTTCAGCGCAAAGACATCCGATTTCTTCCATCAAGTAACGCCTCAAGAGCCGCTTTCGGTAGGAAGACCTTCCTCCACCCAGGCGCCAAAGCCGCCCAGGAGCGCTTTGACATCCGTATAGCCCTGGTCGAGCAGGAATCGCGCCGCACGGGCGCTTAACTCTTCGCTCGGTCAGGTGCAGTAAGTAATAATTTCGGCGTTGGGATCCAGCTCCTGATAGGCCGGATCGAGGTCTTCAGGGCCCAGGGGGATAGAGAGCGCACCTGGAATGTGCTCGGCGGCGTACGCTTCCGCGTCACGCACGTCTACGAAGATTGCACCCGCGTTTTGTGCGCGATCCTGTGCTTCCTGTAAACCGATGCGTGGGACATCGGGAAAGGGGATTGCACTCGCCGTCGTAGGTTGTACAGCGTTAACGGTGGGCTGCACGGCGGCAACGGTGGGTTGCGACCCGGCAGCGAGTGGCAACGTGGGCTCGTCTGGCGCCTGGTTTCTGAGGAATATACCGGCGCCGAGCAACATCAGGCCCACGACGACGATGGCGCCTATGACCCACGGCGACAGTGGGCCGGTGGGTCGCTGCGCCGATTTGGGCGCGGTAGGACGCTCGGGTGCGCTGGATGCGTCTGTCTTCAGTGACGCGCCGCAATGGGGACAAAAGCGATCTTCTTTATCGATCCTTGACCCACATTGCGGACAGAACTGTGCTGCCATAGGCTACCTCCGTTTAGGCGGTGGGTGTTCGATGATGTCTTTCTCCGGGCGGCGTTCTGGAAGCGTTCCAGGCCCAAACAGGCGCACCCAGATCCAGCTGGCGGTCAGCGTTGGGATAAATTGCGTAAAGGGAATAAGCGCCTCCACCGTGGAAACGTTGCGCAAGGCGCGCAGACCCAAGCGGTCGAGAACGACCCACACGACGGGCGCTGCCAGAATATCCAGACCCAAGTCAAGAAGATCAATAAACAGGACCAGCGCCAGCGGCGTGTAGAGCAACGTCTCGCCATACCCGGCGCCGGGCGGAATATTCAGGCGGCGCAGGCGGCGTATGACCAGCGCGAAGAGGATCAGCGCCAAAAGCAAGCTGATGCCCATCGTGATCCCCACGACGATGCCAATCGCGCGCAGGTCTTCAAGCGTGAGCGGAAGTTCCAAGGAGTCTCCTCCTATTTAGAATGCGGGCAGTCCCTGGTAGGCCAGGACCTGCCACACGAAAATGATAAGAATGATGAACCCGCCGCCAAGCTGGATGGCGGTGGCAATGCCCCAGCCGGCGGCGCCTCCGATGGCGCTGCACACGGCCCTGTCCCAGTCGCCGTAACGACGGTACTCGCCGACGAGCAGGCCCACGACGTAGCCGATGATGCTGCCCAGCAGGGGCACGATGAAGGTGCCGATGATGGCGCCCACGCTGCCATAGATAAGCGAGCGCCAGGAGGAACCGGTGACCCGCGCGCCGAGCATCGGCAACCATATATCGGAGAGTCCGGTAACCAGGGCAATAAGGGTGATGACAATGAAGGTGACGGGATCGATGGCGGAGAAGCCGTTCAACCGCTCGGCGACGGCATAAACGGCGACGGTGAGCCACAAGAGCAGCGAGCCTGGCAAAAGGGGAACGATGACGCCCACAAGCCCGATCAGCATGAAGGCAACGGCGAGGCCAAAGATGATAGATTGTAAGACCAGATCCAAGCTACAACGCTCCGTAACAGTTGTTTTCGCGCTCTGCTTGCTTTACGTTGGCAGAACGCTATGGTTGCAGGCAGCGCCTGTTGTTCGTTTTAAAGCAGGTGGGTTGCGCGCCAGAAGCGAGGGAATAAGCGGGGAAGATAGCGACGCCATCCGACCATACGTCCATATCCGGCACACTGTAGCTCCTCGTCGCTCATACCGGTAAGGTGGCGCCAGGTGAGCGGGCTGCCGACGAAGGGCCGGAACGTCTCGGCGAAGCGCGGAAGCCAGGTGGTGATGACGCGCAGACAGCGGGCGGCGGGGATGGCCTGGCGCATGGCGCGGGCGTCGAACTGGCCCAGGCCAAAGTGCATGCGCAAGAGGTAGCTGTCGACCATCGTCTCTTCGGCAACGGGCCAATCTCCTTCCAGGTAATGACGCCCTTGCTGTGAGCGCACCCACTCCACAGCCTCCAGAAAATCGACCAGATCACAAACGGCAGGGCCTATCGTGACATTGCTCCAGTCGAGCAGAAAGCGTTCATCGAACAAGGTGCTATGCCAGTGATGTAAGCTCAGGTTGCCGTGAAGTAATGTCGGCGGCAACTCGCGGAGCGGCTGCAACATAGGCAGGGGATCGTCCAGTAGCTCGGCGAGCGCATCCAGATGCTGGCGCTCGACGACGCCGGGCCAGCCACCCAATTGGCGCAGGACGTCAACGCCTGCGGCGGCACGAATGAACGTCGGCGCCAGGCGTCCGGCCGTGTGCAGGGCGTGCGACGATATGGTGGGCGAATTTTGCGCGGGGCTCTCCCAGTAGCGCCAGGCTTCCAGCGCGCCGTAGTCGGGTATTTCCTGGGTTCCGCGACCTAAGAGAGGTTCGGGCCAGGATGGTTGGTTCTGCCACTCTTCGTGCTGCCAGTACGTGCCGTGAAATGAAGCCAACATGGCCACGATCTTTTCGGCGTCCTCGCCGGTCCAGCACTTTGGCGGGATATGGTTGGGGACATCGTCTAAGACAATCCAGCTCCAATCGTGACTGACGTGGCTGAGCCAGCAGTTGGGCAGCAGTTTGCGCACGGGCGCAGCAAGATCGCGGTAAAAACGCGCTTCGGCAGCGTTGGTCTTCTTGCCGATGAGGGGAAAAGCGTCGTGCTGACCCTCAAAGGTGATCAGGTAGCGTACGAGACCCCGCTCGTTGAGCGGCTCTTTCTCTACCTGGCGCACGGCAAGATCGTCCTGATCGAGACGCTCTTGTAAGAACGCCGTCCAGGCTTCAGCCTCCGGCTGCCGCAGTTCGTTCACATATACGCGTGAAGTACTCATGGTCGATAACATTGTAATCGCTCACGGGTAAAACGCAACTGTGGGTCGCGTTCTCATACGGAACGATTAGAAGACGACGGCACAATCGTATCAGGACTCACAAAGCGCCCAATCGAGGGTGAGCAGAAAAAGGGCCTGGTTTTACGCCACACCAAAACCACTCTATAATCACCCCCCGCTATGAGCTTTGAATTCGAATTATTGGCTACGGATCCTGGCAACGGTGCGCGGGCGGGGGTGTTGCACACGCCGCATGGGACAATTGAGACGCCGGTTTTTGCGCCGGTGGGTACGCAGGGCACGGTGAAGGCGTTGCAGCCACGCGATCTGCGTGACCTGGGTGCAACCCTGGTGTTGAGTAATACGTATCATCTATACCTGCGGCCGGGCGACGAGCGCGTGCGCGACCTTGGTGGATTACACGCGTTCATGGCCTGGGATGGGCCCATCCTAACGGACAGCGGCGGATTTCAAGTGTTCAGCCTCAGCGAGAGCCGCGAGATCGACGAGGAAGGTGTTACCTTTCAGTCGCACATCGACGGCTCTTACCATCGCTTTACGCCGGAGAAGAGCGTAAAAATCCAGGAGAACCTGGGTGCGGATATTATCATGGCCTTTGACGAGTGTCCGCCGCCTGATGACTATGATTACGTTGAAGGATCGTTGCAGCGCACGCACCGTTGGGCGCGGCAATGCCTGGAGGCTAAGGTGCGCGCCGATCAGGCGCTATTTGGCATCGTGCAGGGCGGTATTTTTCGCGACCTGCGCGAAGAGAGCGCGCGTTTTCTGATGGACCTCGGGTTTCCGGGATACGCCATCGGCGGGCTGGCCGTGGGTGAAAGCAAGGCGCAGATGCACCAGGTGCTGGAATGGATGGATCCGGTACTGCCCGCAGACAAGCCCCGTTACCTGATGGGCGTGGGCACGCCGCAGGATGTGGTCAACGGCGTAATGCGCGGCGTGGACCTGTTTGATTGTGTGCTGCCCACGCGCCTGGCGCGGCACGGTTCGGCGTGGACCCACGGCGAGCGGCTCAACTTGCGCAACGCTCGCTTCAAGGATGATCCGGCGCCGTTGGATGCGCAATGTGATTGTTATGCCTGCGCACACTTTAGCCGCGCCTATCTGAACCATGTGGTGCGCGCCAACGAAATATTGGCCCACGTGCTGCTATCGCTGCATAATACGCGGTTTCTTGTGGCCCTCATGGCCGATATTCGCGAGTCGATACTGAACGGTACTTTCGCGGCGTTTGCCGAAACGTACCTTGAACCATACGAATCGGAGACTGAATGACAGTATTGGAAGCCATTTTCCTGGGCATTATCCAGGGGGCGACTGAATTCTTGCCCGTATCAAGTTCGGGCCACACCATACTGGTACCGGCGCTACTTAACATGCCTAATCCCGGCCTGGGTCTGATTGCCATCGCCCACCAGGGCACCCTGTTAGCCGTATTGGTCTATTTTTGGCGCGATCTATGGGCCATTGTGCGCGGCGTCCTGCGTGGCATCCGGCAAAAGGCATATCTGGAAGACGCGGACTCAAGATTGGGCTGGTATATCGTGCTGGCCACGATTCCCGTGGCAGCCGCCGGTTTACTCTTGCAAGGTTTCTTTGAAGAGATGTTTGCCAGACCACTCTTCGCCGCGGGTTTCTTGCTGGTAACAGCTGCCTTGCTGTTCATCGGCGAGCGCCTGCGCTCCGGCGAAATTGAACTGAAACGCATGGACGGTCTGGACGCGCTCGCCGTGGGACTCTTCCAGATGCTGGCCCTCTTTCCGGGTATTTCTCGTAGTGGCAGCACCATCGCCGGCGGCCTATGGCGCGGGCTAGATCGGGAGACGGCGGCGCGCTTTAGCTTTCTTCTTGGCGTGCCCGCCATTGCAGGGGCCGGTCTGCTGTCGATCATAGAGGCGGTGCAAGTAGGCGCCAGCGGGCAGGTGGGCCTTTACACGGCGACCTTCATTGCTTCGGCCATCAGCGGCTACATCTGCATCCACTTCCTGCTGTCCTGGTTACGCCGGCATAGCCTCATGCCCTTTGCCGTCTACACGGCTGCCTTTGGTGTCTCTTACATCGCGCTGGCGCTTCTCGGGATCATCTAAGTGGCAGGGCTCAGTCGCCTTCGTTTCCCACAGGCCATGACGCGGTGGGCGGTCTTCTTCTTGCTTTTGGCGCCGCTCCTGAGTGCGTGCACGGGAACTGAGCCCGTGGCGCCTTCTCCTGCAGCCACAACGCCGGCAAGCACGCTGCTTAATGTGGGTATTAGCGACAATGCCCAGGCGCTGGCGGAACCCTGGGCGTCTGCATATCAAGCGCAGACAGAGCGCGCGCACGTCAATTTCGTGGGCGGCAACAATAGCACGCTTTTTAGCGACCTTGAAGAGGGGCAGCTGGATGCAATTCTGGTACACCATATCCCAGAAGGGGCGCAGGAGGACGTGTGGTTCAACCCCGTGGCGCTCGATGGACTGGCGATCGTGGTCCATGCGGACAATCCGGTCACGTCTCTGGCACAGGCCGACATCCAGCGCCTTTTTAGCGGAGAAACGGATAACTGGTCGGCGGTGGGCGGCGCGGACCTGGCGGTGGCGCCAATCGGGCAGGAGCGCGGCGACGGAGCGCGCACGATCTTTACGCGGCGCGTGATGGGCGCACGTCCCGTCAGCATCAATACGGTCATCCACAGTGACAGCGGGTCGCTGATAGAGGCTGTGGCCGCCGAACCGGGTGCCATCGGCTATACGACGATGAGCGGGCTGGCAGACAGAGTACGGCCAATTGCCGTGGATGGCGTTGCACCAACGCCCGAAAACGCCGCTTCTCAAGCGTACCCGCTGACGGTGCCGCTCTACTTTGTGAGCAACGGGGAGCCGCAGGGCGAGTTGCGAGCATTTTTGGCCTGGTTACAGGGAGCTGAAGGTCAGTCGGTTGTAAGTGAAATAGTTGGGTCTGTGCGGTAGAATAGAGGTGAGTGAAATAATTTCACAGGATCCCACATCCCATGTCCGCACTTGACGCTGCGTTTGTACAGTTCTGGACCGGATACACATAAGTAAATCTCCCCCGCAATCAGGGAGCCGTCTAAGCATGAGACGCGGGACCGATGCCACGACGTAAATGTCGCGAGGCATCGTTCCGGTGTCCCGGTATCAGATCAAGCGTAAGACACACTATGGCGAGGAGGTTTGCCATGAAAAGCGAATATTTCATTGAGCTAACACAGACGTATGGCGCCAATACGTACCGACCTTTGGATGTCGTCGTGCACAAGGGCGAGGGCGTCTGGGTTTATGACCTAGAAGGTAACAAATATTTGGACTGTCTGAGCGCCTATTCGGCCCTTAACCAGGGCCACGGGCATCCGGTGATTCGACAGGCAGCAATTGAGCAGATGCAGCGCGTGACCTTGACGTCCCGCGCCTTCCGTAACGACCAGCTTGGACCGTTCCTGAAAGAGCTTTGTGAGCTAACGGGCTACGAAAAGGCGTTGCCCATGAACAGCGGCGCCGAAGGAGTGGAAACAGCCATTAAGGCTGCCCGTAAGTGGGGCTACAAGGTGAAGGGAGTAGCCAAAGATCAGGCGGAGATTATCGTGTGTGAAGGCAACTTCCATGGTCGAACCACAACCATCGTGGGCTTCTCCAGCGAGGCGCAATACCGCGCGGATTTCGGCCCCTTTGCGCCCGGCTTCGTCATGATTCCCTACGGCGACACAGAGGCGCTGGAAGCGGCGATTACGCCCAACACGGTGGGCTTTCTGCTGGAGCCCATTCAGGGCGAGGGCGGTGTGCGGGTGCCCCCGGAGGGCTACCTGCGCGAGGCGGCGGAGATCTGCCGCCGCCACAATGTGCTGCTGATGGCCGACGAAATCCAGACGGGTCTGGGGCGGACGGGACGCCTTATGGCCAGCGAGCACGAGGGCGTGCGACCCGACGTGCTGATTCTGGGCAAAGCGCTGAGCGGCGGATTCTATCCCGTATCGGCAGTGCTCACGGACAATGAAGTGCTGGGCTTGATGCATCCCGGCGACCACGGCAGCACGTTCGGTGGCAATCCACTGGGCGCCGCTATCGCCCGCAGCGCGGTAAAGGTAATCGTGGATGAAAAGCTGGTGCAGCGCGCCGAGGAGATGGGCGCTTACTTCAAGGGGCGCCTGGAGCGCGTGGAAAGCGAGCACATCAAAGAGGTGCGCGGTAAGGGACTGCTCATCGGCGTGGAACTGAACAAATCGGCGCGTCCCTTTGCCGAAGCATTACAGAAGAAGGGCGTTCTGGCCAAGGAGACGCACGACACAGTGTTGCGCTTCGCCCCGCCCCTGGTCATCACGCGTGAAGAGATCGATTGGGCTATGGAACGCATTGAAGCCGTCCTGATGGATGGAAACGCCCTTTGATAACTTAAACAGGGAGCGTCGCGGAGGGCGCTCCCTGTTGAACGTCATGGATTCGAGGGCGGGGACGATACGCCGTTGGGGCGCGGGTCCAACATTTCGTCCAGGTGCATCCAGAGGGCGCGGGAGTAGCGGAAGATAAGCGGGGACAGCAGGGTCAGGAGCAGGAGCGTGCCAAT
>CAYSMQ010000037.1:17794-19116 GCA_964432035.1 uncultured Ardenticatenaceae bacterium | reverse complement strand
AATGCTCAACGGTTTGATCAGGAGCGCCCTCGCGGTGATATGGTTCAGATCGGCGCCTGCTTCCATCAGTGCGCTTGCTGCTTCGAACGTGGCTGCAGAGACGCCCACCGTGCGAAAGCCAAGCGTGTCGGTGACAATTCCCGTCAGTAGGCTGGTTGCCAGATCGCTCGAAAGTCTCACGCCAAGACCCGGCAACAAACGGTAGAGGATTTCGGTCGTCGAGGTACAAGCGCTATCGACCACGTTTACCTCGCCAAACTGCGTGTTAGTAACGTGATGGTCGATGTTTATTATTGGCGGATGGGGCTCCGGAAGATCCGCGAACGCGCGCCCCATGCGCGACATGTCGCCACAGTCGAGAGCGATCAAGAGATCGTACGTCACGCCGGCGTCCGTACTCCTCTGAACACGGTCCGCCATCGGCAAAAAGCCAAACCGCGAGGGCACGCCATCATCGCACACAAGCGTGCCTGCACACCCCAGCTGCCGCAAGGCAATGCCCATCGCCGTCAGCGAGCCTATCGCATCCCCATCGGGACCGATATGTGTAACCACCAAAACGTCCTGGGCCTCGGCAAGAAGCGCCTCGATCTCTTTTCTGTTGTCGTGATAGGGCGTCGATTCCATTCGTCAGTGTCGCTATTCGTCTTCTTCTGGAATCTCAATTTCGTCCAGCAGCTGGTTAATATGGTCGGCATGGGCCAGAGACGGATCCCAATGAAAGTGCAGATGTGGAACGTGACGTACTCGCAGCGTGTTACCCAATTCGCGCCGCAAGAACCCTGACGCCTTATCCAGCGCCTCCATCACTTCCGCTTCGCGCTCATCCTCGGCCAGCGCGTGCACATAAATGTCCGCATACTGCAACTCGCGGTCGATGGTCACTCGCGTGACGGTCACCCCCTGCAAGCGGGGATCTTTCATCTCCAGCAGCAGCAACTGGCTTATTGTCGTTCGGATTTGCTCCGCAGTTCGCTTCTGTCGGACGCTACTCATGCCGCCACTTCCACCTCTTCCACGATGAAGAATTCAAGCAGGTCGCCATCCTCAAAGTCATCCCAGCCCTGTACGCCAACGCCAAACTCAAAGCCGGTCTTCACTTCACGTACGTTCTCCTGTAGATGTTTCAGGCTCGAGACGGCCCCGGTATGTAGCAGTTCGTTGTCGCGTATCACGCGTACCCGCGCGTTGCGGCGCGCCTCACCTGTGCGCATATAGGCGCCGGCAATGGTGCCAACACCACTGATCTGGAACGTGGCGCGCACCTCGGCGCGGCCGATAATGCGTTCGCGAACTTCCGGCTCTAGCAAGCCTAGCATCGC
>CAYSMQ010000037.1:0-17784 GCA_964432035.1 uncultured Ardenticatenaceae bacterium | reverse complement strand
ACATCCTCCATGAGTTTATAGATGATGCTATAAGTCCTGACCTGTACACCTTCGTTCGTCGCAGCCACCCGCGCCGCCGAATCGATGCTGACGTTGAAGCCCAGCACAACCGCTTCTGACGCTGCCGCCAGCATAATGTCATTCTCGCTAACATTACCGGTGCCCGAAAGCAGGATTTCCAGTTCAACCTCGTCGTTATCACGGCTCAACTTCTCCAGCGAGGTGATAATCGGTTCCAGCGATCCCTGCACGTCGGCCTTGACCACCAGGTTCAGCGTCTTGGCCTCTCCTTCCTGCAGCAGCGAGAAGAATTCATCCAGGCTAACGCCGCGCCGCTCGCGCACCTCGACCTCCTCTGCCAGCTCGCGATCGGCAATTAGCTTACGCGCCGCCTTCTCGCTATCCACGACCTCAAACTGTTCGCCCGCGCTGGGCATACCGTTCAGGCCAGAAACTGACACCGGCGTCGCCGGCGTCGCCTCTTTCACGCGCTTCCCGGTAAAGTCGAACATGGAGCGAATGCGCCCGTAATGCGCGCCGACCAGTAGCGTGTCACCCACGTGCAACGTGCCATTCTGTACCAACACGGTCGCAGTTATACCGCGTCCGCGTTCCATGCGCGCTTCCAGCACCGTCCCGGATGCCTCGGCTTCAGGATTGGCCTTGGGCTCAATATCCTCGGCAATCAACACGATGGCCTCCAGCAGATCCTCAATGCCCCACTCCTCTTTGGCCGAGACCTCGATAACCATGGTGTCCCCATCCCACTCGTCAGGCACCAGGTCTAGCTCCGCGAGCTGCTGCTTCACAACCGGCGGGTTTGCGCTTGGCAGGTCTATCTTGTTCAAGGCCACGATGATGGGCACGCGCGCTGCTCGAGCGTGGTCGATGGCCTCTCTGGTTTGCGGCATGACGCCGTCGTCCGCTGCAACCACCAGAATGGCGATGTCCGTGGCTTGTGCGCCACGTGCGCGCATTGCCGTAAACGCTTCGTGACCCGGCGTATCCAGGAAAGTGATAGCAGTATCGTTATGCGTCACCTGGTAGGCGCCGATATGCTGAGTGATACCGCCTGCCTCGCCCTCTTGCACGTTCGTCTTCCGTATCAGATCCAGAAGCGACGTCTTGCCATGGTCCACGTGCCCCAACATGGTAATCACCGGTGGGCGCAGCTCCAGATCCTCGGCCTCTTCTTCGGCCAATATCTGCCGCCAGACAGGCTGCTCGCCTACTTCCTCTTCGACAACCTCCACTTGCGGCTGCACGGCTTCAAACCCGAACTCTTCGGCGACGATGGCAGCAGTATCGAAATCTATCTGCTGGTTAATATTGGCCATGATGCCGCTGGACATCAATTCCTTAATGACGTTGATGGGGCTGACGTCCATGCGCGTCGCCAGTTCGCGCACCGTAATAAAATCAGGTACTTCAATTCGATTCTTTGTTTGTGGTTCACTCATTTCCGCTCTTCCTCACTCTCTAAATCTGTCAACCGTGGTGCGCCGGCTGCGCCGCTACTCTTTAGTTCGGTCTATGATAACAATTAAATGGTAAGTGCGCCTGTATGCTCTACAAACGGCAACACGGAGAAAACAAACGCTTGTCATCTCCGTGTCGGGCGCGTCCGCCGGCACAAAATTATTTTAAGGCGCTGTCGCATATCAACAAACAGCCGGCAGACTCTCGCGCACAGCGCCCCGTAAGACCTATCGGTATCGCTTACAAGGCATTCCCATGCTCTGCTGCTGGCCGGTGTGCGGCAAGCTGCTCCAAATCTTCCTGACTTACGCTAACCTTCAAGGCCCGATTCAAGACCTTACCCTGAAGCGCCTGTTCCCAACACGATGCGCGATGGCACAAATAGGCCCCACGACCGGCCTGCTTACCCGTTGGGTCCACGACCACCTGTCCTTCTGGTGTGCGCGCGATTCGTGTCAACTGTCGTTTATCCGTCTTCTGGTGGCAAACGACACAGGTGCGCTGAGGAACGTGCCTGCGGCGTGACTGTGGGGTAGCCATCACAAAACCTCGTCGCTGCCAATCATGTCACAGGTGAGGCAACGTACATCACACCACTTCGTTCCATCGTGGCTTAATACTCATCTTCAAGCAGCTCGTCGATGTCCATGTCCTCGAAGTCTTCCCACTCGGGACGGCGACGTCCACCTTTGCGCTTGCGCCGCGTTACGACTCGCCCGGCGTCCTCATCAAATACCAGCTGGCGGCCCTTGCGCTGCTCGGTGGTTTCTTCGTCTTCTTCTTCATCTTCGTCTTCTTCCTCATGGTCCGAACCGGGTCGTGAGACAACGACCACCTTGCCTTTCTTCTTCTTCTCTTCCTTCTCCGGCTTGGTCGGCTCAACAAGAGGCGTGGACAGGTCGTCGATTGCCGGAATCTCTTCCTCATCTTCGCCCTCTTCTTCCACTTCCTCTTCGGCCTCTTCCACGGCTTCGGCAGCCGGCTCTTCTTCAAGCGCTGCCGGTGCTTCCTCAAGCTCGGCGACCGGCGCCAGCACCTCTTCGTCGACCTCTGCGACCTCGACCGCTTCCTGTTCACTAACGGCCGGAACAGGCTCTTCAACGGCCAGCTCGTCGACATCAGCCTCTTCGGCAACAACCGGCTCCGGTTCCGCAACCGGCTCTTCTTCTTCCTCGACCTCGGCTTCCAGCCACAGCTCCTCAGTCTCGGTCACACGGTTGTGAATGGTTTCCAGGATGTCCTCGTCGAGGCCTTCGATGCTCAACAGGGAGTCATCACCCAGTTCCAGCCGGTACAACACGTCGCCCACAGACGTCAGGTTTTGGTCAAGCAGCAAATTGTGAATGCTAAGCGGCAAATCCAGCTCTTCCAGTTCCAGATCCCAGGCCGCGGCGGAACCTGGTCGCGCGCCTCTGCGCGTTCTCTGCGCACCTTTTCGTAAGCGACAGCGCGATGGTCAATGATCAGACCATCAACACCGGCAACAAAGCGATCCAGCGTTAGGTAATCCTCGGCCGTGATAGGCCGCTCGGCCTCCTTCTTGGCCAGGATGTGTTCCACTTTATCCAGCAGATCCTCATCGCTCGCAACCTTCGGATCTACGGCTTCATGGTCCAGGTTATTCAGCGAATCGATGGCCGATTCGGTCAGGCTCTTAATGTCGATACGCCAACCGGTCAATTTCGCCGCCAGACGCGCGTTCTGTCCTTCACGGCCAATGGCCAGCGAAAGTTGGTCGTCGGGCACAATGACGATTGCTGTCTTACCTTCGTCGGGATGGTCATCCAGGTGAACCTGCGACACACGCGCCGGGCTGAGCGCCTTGGCGATGAACGTCTTCGGATCCGGATCCCACTCGATGACGTCGATCTTTTCGTCATTTAGTTCGCGCACGATGCTCTGGATGCGTACACCACGCATACCCACGCACGCGCCAACAGGATCGACGCCTTCTTGTAAGGCGACAACGGCTACCTTTGAGCGCGCGCCGGCCTCACGGGCAATGCTCTTTACGTCAACCTGTCCGTTATAAATCTCCGGCACCTCAAGCTCTAGCAAGCGCCGCAAAAGGTTGCGATGATTACGGCTGACAACGATCTGCGGCCCGCGGCTCGTGCGACGAACCTCAAGAAGGTAAACGCGAATCTTGTCGTGCGGTCGATACCGCTCGCTACGCACCTGCTGGCTGCGCGGCATAATGGCCTCAGTTCGACCAAGGCCGATGGTGATATGCTGCCCGCCCACGCTTTGAACGGTTCCGTTTACGATTTCTCCTTCGCGATCCAGAAACTCTTCGTAAAGTTGTTCACGCTCTGCTTCTCGTACGCGTTGCAGAATGACCTGTTTCGCCGTCTGCGCTGCAATGCGACCAAAGTTGCGGGGCGTGCTCACCACCATCACGGTGTCGCCCAGCTCTACGTCCTCGTGGCCCTGGCGTCGCGCTTCCTCCAGTAGCACTTCCGTGCGTGGATCGAAAATCGAATCGACGACCTCTTTCTCAGCGTAGATAGTCGGTTCGCCGGTACGCTGATCGATATCCACGCGCACTTCCTGGAGATTGCTAACATTGACGTTGCGCCGGTACGCCGAAGCCAGAGCGTTTTCCAACGCCTCAAACACGACATCCTTCGCAAGTCCGCGCTCTTCGCAAATTTCGTTAAACGCTAAAATGAATTCGCTTCTCATCCGCTCTAAACCTACACCTCTACAGAAATTTTTCGACAAACCAAACCGTTCAACCTGTCAGGAAAACAAAAAAGTGGGGTTCGCCCACTTTTCACAGCTCCTGCAGAATTTTGGCAAAATCATTATAGCATAAAACGCGGCATGGGCAAAAGTTTTCGCTTATTTTTTTCTTATTCATATGTCACATTTCTGTTACAATGCAGATGTAAACGACAGCGAATATAAGGACGGCGAAACCATCACTCATCTCCAAGATACACCGCTCGATCAGGCGCCCCTGGTCGTTCTGGACACCGAAACAACCGGCCTCTACCCGGCGATGGGTCATCGCGTCGTCGAGGTCGCCGCCGTGCGATTGCAAGGATGGCGCGAAGTTGGCAATTTCAGCGCGCTGGTCAATCCGGGGCGGCCCATGGATCCCGGCGCCTCACGCGTGAACGGCATTTATGACGAAGATCTCATGGACGCGCCCCCCTTTTCCAGCGTCGCGCCGTCGCTCCATCGCCTGCTAGATGGCGCAGTCATCGTGGCCCACAACGCCCGTTTCGACGCCAATTTTCTGGGCATGGAATACTCGCTCTTTAACGCCGAGGCGCCCACGTTCGAGGGGCCGCTTGAAATCGACAATGCCTGGATGTGCACGCTGCAGCTTGCTCGCCGCCTCTTCACCTTCAATCGCAACAGTCTGGGACACGTCGCACAGATCCTGGGCGTGCGCACAGGGCGCGCGCATCGGGCGCTAAACGACGTGTACACCACCATTGGCATCTTGAAGCGCATGTCCCGGGAATTCCACAACTGGCGCCTGCACACCGTTGGCGACGTCCTACACGCGCAGGGCGGCCCTATCTACGTGTCACAGCAATCACAATTGCAGCAGCAACTGCCGCCGGCCCTGGCTGAAGCCCTTTCACGTCGCTGTTCAGTTCTCATCCGCTACCAATCCAGCAGCAGCGAAACGGAACGGGTCATCAATCCCCTCTACGCCACCGAACAAAACGGCTCCACCTACGTCGTCGCCTTTTGCCAGCTGCGGCAAGATAAGCGCACCTTCCGTCTGGATCGCATCGTGCGCGCCCGCCTCGTCGATTGACAAGAAATCGGATGCCTCTTCCCTCAAACCCTGCCAGTATATGCGCTCCGAAGACATCCGATTTCTCATGACGTGCATCTCTAATAAGCTCCGCACCCACTAACCTGTCCCATCCCTACGCCGCGCCAGATACAGAAACGTGGCGGACACAATGCCCGCCGCCCCCAGCATACCGACTTGCAACTGCGTGATCTTACGCTCGATGCGCAGCAGCTGCTGCGACGTTTGCGCGTCGACGCTGGCATCGACGCGTAATCGACCCTGCTCCGCGGCGACCAGCACGCGCTCCAGCTGCCGTGGCAGAGTGACCAGCGGCTTCAACGTCTGGACAATCGTCTCCCAACCTGCGCGCTGCACCTCTCGAGAGCGGATGAGTGCCTGCCCGAATCTTTCCACGTGATACCAGGGATTAATCTGCGGATCCAGGAGCGACGCCAGCCCGGCAAGGATGCCAAGCGCGCGACCCAAATAAAGAAAATCTTGCGGGATCTGAAAGGGAAAATCAAACAAAATGTCGCGGAACTCTTTGGTCAGCTCCTGCACTTCGCGGGGATCGGGTTGCGTTAGTTCCAGCAGATTCCGGCCCCACAGCTCATCAAGTAGCCGCGACTGTGCCTCGCTAATTCGCTCCAGATCGGCGCCCGGCAGGAAGAATCCTAAATCGTTGTATGCTTCGGTCAAGGCACGTGCGTCCTTCTGCGTCACGCTCACCAACAGCTTGCTCAGATTCTCGCCCATGAGCGACTCGATACGCCCAACCATGCCAAAATCGACAAATACCAGCCGAAACCGGCGCCCTCCGTCTCCGTCCTCTTCCACCGGCTGGCCCAACGGTTGCACAAACAGGTTGCCAGGATGCGGATCGGCGTGGAAAAAACCCTCCACAAATATCTGGTGAAAATAGGTGTCCAGGAGCCGCTCGGCTACCTCATGGCGGCTCACACGCGCCGCCTCCATGGCTTCCACATCCACAATTTTTATGGCTTCCACGTTCTCCAACACAAGCACTCGCCCGCTGCAATGGCGACCATAAACGCGCGGAACATAGACTCCCTCGTCTTGGGCAAACATTTCCCTGAATCGGCGCGCGTTGTCTGCTTCCTGCACGTAGTCCAGCTCTTCCCACAACGTGCGCGCGAACTCCTCCAGCAAGGCCGGCACGTTGGCGCGACGGCCAATGGGCCGGTAACGCATCATCCAGCGCGCCACAACTTGCAGCGCCGCCAGGTCCGTCTGTACCAACTGCACGATCCCCGGTCGCTGCACTTTGATGACCACCGCCGCGCCGCGCTGCCCGCGCCCGTTTCCGCTGTCCGCGTGCAACCAGGCCCGGTGCACCTGCCCCAGCGAAGCCGCCGCCAGCGGCTCCTCCTCCACGTGCGCAAAGTGATCGTTTACATCGCCCAGCTCCTCACGTAGCACCTGGCGGATTGCCTGCAGCTCAACCGGCGGTACTTCGTCCTGTAGACCCTTCAACTCGTCCGTAATCTCCGGCGGCAAAACGTCCACGCGCGTGCTTAAAAACTGGCCCAACTTGATGAGGACGCCGCCCATTTCCACAGCCAGCTGCCGGAAGCTGCGCGCGAGCTGGCGCCAGCGCTCTGGTCGTGACTCGAGGACGCGTTCGGAGAGCACCCGGCGCCACAGAATATCCCACCACACCAGATGAGCAATGACGCGCGCAAAAAAGTGGGTGATTCTAAAGTAACGGGCGCGGTTGATGGTCGGATCTTCTCCGTCAACCGCCCCTGTTTCACCATGCACCATAAGCAATCGCTTTCAACAAAAAAAGAGGCTCCGCCCGTTCACCGCGAAGCCTCTTGCCAATTCAAGTATCGAATGATGCCCCATAGGGGACTCGAACCCCTGTTTCGGCCTTGAGAGGGCCGCGTCCTGGGCCGCTAGACGAATGGGGCCTGCAACCGTGCTGGATTCTAGCAAAGTCGCCAACCACTGTCAAACTGAGGCCAAAAAGGCCTCTACACACTCGAAGAATCCTTTTAGAAATCGGGTGGCAAACATGCGCGCCATCTGCGCCGTCAAGGGATTGTTTGCCAACGCATCGGGCATAACAACGTCTACCTGCCAGCTCAGCGTCGTCTGTCCGTCTTCGTTTTCATCCAGGATCACCTTGCCCTGCCCTTCGAAATCGTGTCCCGCCAGAACGGCAGCAGCCTTTAGACGCCCACCATGAGGAGCGTTTTTCTCAATCCACGTCAGGCGCGCCGGAAAGGTAAGCGCCGACGATCCCACCTTTATGCTCGCCTGACCGCCAAAGGCGCGCCCCTCTTCATATACCTCTACAGACTCCATGCCCGGAATACAACGGCCTATTTCTTGGGGATTGTTCAGCGCCTGCCACACGCGGTCGCGTGAAGCGGCAAGCACAACCGTGTCATTGAACTGCATCTATTCCCTTAAACCTCACGCTCATTTTCCTTCTCGCCCTTCCAGGAGCGGCTCAATCTTACGCAATAGTTCGTCAAGCTGGCGATCCAAAGTCTCGATATCCGCGCGGCTGGGCAGCGCGGAGCGCCCCAACATTCGTTCCAGCGCCTGTTCCCGGCGCGTGTCGATAGTCCCATTCGCCGCGCGCTCGTCAGCCTGCACCATTTTTTTGCGCAGGGCAAGCGCCTCTGCTTCCTCCATTTCACCGTCGCGCACCAGCGCCTGCAAACGGCGGTCAATCTCTTCGTCAAAATCGTATTGCAGGCCAAGTGGTAGGGCAAGCGCGCGTCGCAACGTGCTTAATCGCTCTCCCCCCGCCTGTACCAATCCTGTCAGGACAGAGCGCGGCAAAAACCCGGCTTGGCGCTTCTCCTGTTCCACAATAATCTGCGTGAGCGTAAGCGCCGTTAAATCCTCGCCCGTGCTATGATCCTGGACCTGTATCTCCTCGCCATGCCGAATGAGCTGCGCAATTTCGTTTAACGTCACATACCGCTTATCCTCAGTATCATAGAGTTTGCGATTGGGATAGCGTTTAATCCGACGCATAAATCTCTCCTCTGCTGCGCTGCGTCATGGGCGGCGCCGAGATTATAGTTGTGGCCTCGATTGCGTGTCAATTGTGCATGAAAGTAACCGGCTCGCCTCTCGTCCCGTGTGTCATCGCGCCACGAGTTGGGTATAATGTCGTGCAACGGGCAACGAATTAACCTTGGGCGATTGCGTCGCCAGACAGAAGTCCAAAGGGATACACGCATGAAAGCATTTGTAACCGGGGGGAGCGGATTCATTGGCAGTCACGTGGTGCGCCAGCTGTTGCAGCGCGACTATGACGTTGTGGCGCTGGCCCGCTCGCAGTCTAGCGCCGATGCACTAGAGGCCATGGGCGCCCGCGTCGCGCGTGGTGACATCAACGACAAAAAGTCAATGCGCGAGGGCATGCAGGGCGCCGACGTCGTCTTCCACATTGCCGGATGGTATAAGGTGGGCAGCAGCGACTGGCTAAAGGCGGAATCGATCAACGTAGGGGGCACGCGCACCGTTCTGCGCCTGGCACAGGAGCTAGACGTGCCCAAAATCGTCTACACCAGCACCGTCGCCGTCCTTGGCGACACAGGAGGCCGGCTTGTGGACGAGGACTACCGGTATGACGGGCCCTTTCTAACCGAGTATGATCGCACCAAGTGGCTGGCTCATCACAAGGTCGCCGAACCACTCATAGAGGAAGGCGCCCCTATCATCATCGCCATGCCCGGTGGCGTCTATGGACCCGGCGACCATAGCCAGGTCGGCACGCTCATGAAGATGTTCTATCAGGGCATGCCCGTGCTCCCCGGCCCTGAAACGACGGTCACCTATGCCCACGTAGAAGACATTGCCGCAGGCATTATCCTGGCAGCGGAGAAAGGTCGCATCGGCGAGAGCTACATTCTGGCGGGCCCCGCCGTGCCCCTGGGCGAGATGGTCGATTTCTGGTCCTATCTGACCGGGAAACCGGCCCCGGCGCTGCGCATCCCTGCCCGCTATTTGAAGCTCCTGGCGCCGCTTGTGGGCGCGCTGGAGTCACTTGTGCCCCTACCACCCTTGTTCAATCGCGAAACTCTGGAGATCAGCGGCGCAACGTATGCCGCCCGTGCGGACAAGGCGCGCACTGAGCTAGGCTGGCATCCGCGACCGCTACAGGCGGGAATGCTGGAAACGTTTGAATGGGTTGCGGAAACGACGCCCTCCAGCCCGCTTACCGGTCGCGAGCGCCAGGCTGCCGCCGCCGCCCTTGCCGCCGCCGTCATCCTGTTCCTACTCTGGTTGATTGGCCGCCGGCGAGAGACCGGCTAAACAGAGACGAAGACATCCGATTTCTCAAGCAACCTTCGGTTGCCGAAATCGGATATCGCACCGCAAGTCACGTTCTAATATTAGTTAAGGAAACGAATGCATGACACTTGCCTACGATATCACCCTTACGCTACACAATTTGCTACGCTGGATTGTCGTCATTGCCGGCTTGCTGGCGGCGATAAAAGCCATCATTGGCTGGATGCAGAACGGGCCCTGGGGCTCATCCGACCGGCAGTTGGGCAGACTCTTTACAATAAGCCTGGACATCCAGGTGCTGCTGGGTCTGATTCTCTACTTTGTCTTGAGCCCGATTACCACGAACAACTTCTCCAACTTTGGCGAAGCGATGGGCAACGCCGATATCCGCTTTTTCCTTGTAGAGCACCTCGCGCTGATGATCGTCGCCGTCGCCTTGGCCCACATAGGCAACTCGCGCTCGCGAAGGGCCGAACCAGATCGCAATAAGCACCGGCTTGCCGCCATTTTCTTTACCCTGGCGCTAATCGCCATTGTGGTGTCCATTCCCTGGGCGCGCCCGCTTTTCCGCTTCGGGTAAATCCCCCTCCTCCTGATGGCCGCAAACGCTGCCGCAGATGAGCTGGAATCGTTTCACTTCCTTCTGAGTGCAACCGGGCAACGCATCCTGCGCCGCCTGGCCCAAAACCCCATCACAGATGCCAACCACCTGGCAATCGCCAGCCGCCTGCGGCAAGAATTAGGCCAGCAAGAGACGCACGCCGTATTGGAAACGGCACTCCTACGCCAGCGCGCCGTCGCCAAATTCAGCCGCGCCGAGGACATGTACTTTACCCGCCCCGCCCTGGAACAGGCCTCTGCCCAGCCGGTGGCCCACTACAGGGCACAACGGATGGCGCGCGCCGCATACCAGTCGGTCGCCGACCTGGGGTGTGGCATCGGCGGGGACGCGCTGGCCCTTGCTCAACACTGTTTTGTCGTGGGAATCGATTACGATCTGCGCCGTCTGGCGATGGCGCGCGAGAATGTCCGCGCCTACGGACGCGCCGACCGTTTTCAGCCCCTGTTGGCCGATCTCACCCGGCTGCCGGCGCTGCGCGTCGACGCCTTCTTCGCCGATCCGGCGCGTCGCGATGCGCGCGGCAAACGCGCCTTCGCGCCGGATGATTACGCGCCACCGCTCGGCCCCCTCCTCGACCGTTGGCTGCCAAACGTTCATCACGGCGCGGTAAAGGTCAGCCCGGGCATCGATTATGCCCACGTACCGGCAAATGCCGGGCTGGAGTTTGTGTCCCTGGATGGCGATGTGAAGGAGGGCATTCTATGGTTTGGCAACCTGCGTGACGGCTCAGAACGGCGCGCAACGTTGTTACCCGGCGTGCACACGCTGAGCGACCTGGACGATAGTGGAGACACGGTGCCCGTCGGCAAACCGGCCCGTTTTCTATACGAACCGGATGGCGCCGTGATCCGCGCCCACCTTGTGGAAATCCTGGCGCAGAAACTGGGCGCGTACAAGATAGACGACGATATCGCCTACCTTACCGCCGCAGAGCCCACAGTCACACCATTCGCCCGATGTTTTGCCATCGAGGCAACGATGCCCTTTCATCTTAAGAAATTGCGAGCGCGATTGCGCGACATGGGAGTGGGGCGCGTTACGGTTAAGAAACGGGGCTCGCCTTTATCGCCGGAAGAACTGCAACGGCGGCTCGATCTAAGCGGCGAGCGCGATGTGATACTTTTCTTGACTCACGTACAGGGAGAACCTTATGTTCTGATTGGTGGGGAATACACCGGATAGCAGAGATTTTGGTGGGCGTGAATTTCTGAAAGCGCTAGCCGCCCGCTGCTGCAGAGGCACCATTTGCCTTATCTTTGACGTACTCGCGCATTACCTCACGAAGACGGCGAATATCCAACGGTTTCGGCAGATACTCATCACACCCCGCCTCCAAGCAGCGCTCCTTATCCCCTACCAAAACATTCGCCGTCGTGGCAATCAGGGGTATGCTTGCAAGCCTCTCGTCGTCCTTAATCATGCGCGCCAGGTCCAACCCGTGGATGCCCGGAATGTTGACATCTAGCAGAATCAGATCCGGCGTCAGATCCTCCAGCACCGTCAGCGCCGACGGGCCGTCTTCCGCGCGTACCAGTTGGTAACCCTCGGCCTCGACAATGCGCGACACGAGGAGCATGTTTGTCTTGTTATCTTCAATACATAAGACTATTTTTGACATAGAATTCTCGGCTCCTGCCACTCTGAGCACTATTGGTTTATTTTAACCAGAGTCCTTCGTTTTGGCTATCGTTTCTTTGTCCAGGCGGCCGGTTTGCGATCTCTGGCTCTCTACCGGGATCGTGAAAAAGAAACTGGATCCCTGGCCCACATTACTTTCCACCCAGATCTCGCCGCCGTGCAGTTCCACAAGGCTTTTGCTGATCGGTAGCCCCAACCCTGTGCCGCCGGCTGTCCGCGTCAGGCTGCCGTCTACCTGCCTGAACTGTTCAAAGATGATGGGAATGTTTTCTTCCTTAATTCCAATGCCAGTATCGTCTACCCGCACCAGCAGATCGCCATTTTCGGCGGTCATTTCAAGCGTCACCTGACCCTCTGCCGTGAACTTGATAGCGTTGCTTACCAGATTGAAAAGCACCTGTTTAAAGCGCGTGCGGTCGGCCTCGACGGCCCGGACATCCGGCCCAACTTTCATCTTAAACTCAAGTTCCTTGCCATAGGCCATTAACTGCGTGCGCGCAAAGCCTTCTATATCAGAACGCAGCTCAGAAACGTCGATTTTTTCGTAGCGCAGGTCCATCATGCCCGCTTCAATCTTGGACATATCCAGAATATCGCCGATCAACTCGCGCAGATGCTGCCCGCTGTTGCGAATTAACTGTACATCCTCGCGCATACGCTCGTTCAGTTCCCCGTCTATGCCTTCAAGCAGCACATCGGCAAAGCCGATAATCGAGTTGAGCGGTGTGCGCAGCTCGTGGCTCATACTTGCCAAAAACTCCGACTTCAGCCGGTCAAACTCGCGTAGTTTCTCGGTCGTCTCTAACTGTTCCTGATAGAGCGTCGCATTCTGTAGCGCAGTCGCCACCTGCCCCGCCAGCGCCGACTGGATTCGCACGTCATCCTGAGTAAAATAGTTCGCGACGTCGGACTGCACGTCCAGAACACCGAGCAGACGGTTACCAGAAATCATGGGGACTGCCAGCTCCGAGCGCGTCGCGGGCAGCAGGGGATTGGGCAAAAATCCGGTATCTTTGCGCACGTCGTTGACGATAATACCTTTTCGTGCGCGCGCTGCGTGCGCCACGATAGAGCGCGGATGGTCCAGTTCGATCCACCAACCCTCTTCAACCATCTTTGATCCTGCTTCTCCAGAGCCGGCGACCAAAAACAGCTCATCGCGCTCTTCGTCAAGCAGGTAGATGTGCGCGTGGTACAGGTTAAAACTGCGCTGAGTCAGTTCCACAACGCCCTGCAGAAGCTGATCCTTCTCCAGAATAGTAGACGTCGCCGTACTCACGCGAGACACCGTTTCCAGCTCAACCGCGCGCTTTTGCGTCTGCTCTAGCAGGCGCGCATTCTCCAGCGCTTCCGATACCTGCTGCGAAATGCCTTTCAACAATGCCAACTCGTCGGCCGATAAGGGATGCTCTGGATCGTCTTCCACTCCCAGCGCCCCAAAGGCCTCCCCCCGAATCTCCAGCGGGCTCACGTGTGCATTGTTTTGCGGCTCGTGCTCCAAGGCGCTCGCGTTTGCCGGGATGGGAATCTCGTCGTCCTCGGATTTTACGGCAGCAAGCAATCGCCGGTCAAAACGGTAGCCGCGCGCACCTCGCATAGAACTGTCCTGATCGCGCAGCCAGGCCTCACGCCTCATCAAACGCTGTAGATTGTCGAGCTCGGACATCCGTTCATCCATCTCTTGCCGCAACTGCATGCTCTCAATGGCTATCGCCAACTGTCCGGCGAGCCCTTCCAACAGTAGGCGGTCTTCTTCGTCGAGACGCTGCGCGCCCTCTTCGTGGACCACCAGCACCCCAAGTATGTCGCTGCCCACGACAATGGGCGCAGCCATCCGACTCCCGACCTGCTCCGACAATGGGCCGTCGCCCAGGTTGCCGTTGCTTTCGGCGAGTTGCCTGCCTTCCGCAATCGCGCGCCCGATCACGCCTTCCGCCGGCGTTACCGGCAGCCGGGGCGTGAACGTTTCCCCGTCGTTTGCTCCTGCAGAAGCAACCAGCGTCGCCACTTCGGCGCTTTGATCGTAATGCAAGATCTCGCTTCGCTCGTAGTTGAATGTCTCATTCAGGGCGTTGACAAACCAGTCGTACAGCCTGTCCAGAGGCTTGCCGCTGGCGAACGCGCGCGATACGCGCATAGCGAACGACAGCTGAGCCTCCCGCCGCGCCAGCAGACCATCTATCTGCTGCCTCAATTCGTCCTCAGCACTCTTTTGCTGGGTGGCGTCGACCAGCGAACCTACCAGGGCGACTGCCTCGGCATCTTCCGGCGCTGCTCGCTGCACCGACGCGTTCACCCAGAGAGACTGCCCGTCTCGCGTCTGCAATCGTACCAGGCCCTGCGCCGTCGCACCGTCGCGCGCCCGGTCCAAAAGATATTCGACCGTTGCCTCGTCTTCAGGATGTACGAAATCATGGATGTGGCTGCCCAGCGTCTTGGTAATAGAGAACCCGCTCAGTTGGGGCCAGGCGGCGTTCAGGAAGGTCCAGCGGCCGTCATCGTCCAGTTCGAAGACAACTTGATTAATGGCGTTTATCAAACGATGCTCGCGCCAGGCAAGCATTAGATGTTGTTCTACTCGCATACTATTCCGCTTGGCCCCCGTTCTGTTCGTTTCCCGATGCCCCGTTCTTTTCTTCGCCGGACGATTCGCCCAACATGACAAATGCGTCGCGACCCAGAGCGCGGCTCACTTCGCGAACAGCCGTCTTCATGATCACGTCGACATCGGTCGCGCTGCGCACGCGCGCCGTAATCTCGCGTAGCACGCGCTCACGCTGTGCTCGAAGCTGTGTCTGGCGCAACAAGTGTAGACCCTGCGCGGCAGCGGCAGCCTGTGAGGCCAGCGCCAGCAAACGGCGCTCTTCAGCTTCCGAAAGTTCTACCCTCTCGGCATAGGCGGCTTCAATAAATCCTCGCCACTGACCCCCAACCCGCAGCGGGACGAAAATCAGCGTGCTTGCGTCTGTAGCTGCCGCGAGTGGGGCGCCGTTACCCGCATCTGCAGAGAGACGCGCTGGCGCACCGTTGACGACGGCAATGCTATCACGCGACAGGACCTCTACCACCCCTTCTAGCTCTTCAGGCGCGTACCGCGATCGCCGCGCCAGTCCTGGTGTGCGGTTCCATCGAGCAAGCACCTCAATCTGTTCGGGAGTGTCGTCACCCTCCCACGGTTTGTCGAAGAAAGCGAAGCTAAGTCCCAGCGCGTCGCTGCCGAGCATCGTGTGTTGCCGCAGCGCCTCGAGGATTTCACCATAAGTGGCAGCCATGTTGATGCGCTGGCTGGCGCGATATAGCGCTTCCGTTTCCGCCGTGCGCAATCTCGCTTCTTCAAACAGGCGGGCGCTCTGCAGCCGGATGGCAGCCTGCTGCACGATACCCTCCACGGAGGCTCGATCCTCTTCCCGGATCGTCGCGCCGCGCGCCGCATGGTATAGCTCAACAACGCCGGCGATGTCGTTACCCACCTGCCAGGGCAGCACGTAATGCTCGTGTGTGAAGCCGTCGTTGCTTGGGATGTGTTCTAGCTCGGCCTCACCACTGCGCAATACGCGCCATAGCTGCGGCCGGTGGCCCGCGGTTAGCGTCTGACCCTCGACATAGTCGTGATGCGCATCGCCCCGTACCTGTTTGTGCCGTTCAATCTCCAATGTTTCATCTGCCGCATGCCACACGTAAAGTGTGATCTGGTCAGGACTGAGCAGGTTTTCAATTTCCTCCACCACAAGTCGCCGTAGAGCTTCCTCGTCCAAGACGCCCAACATGCGGCTGGTAGCGCGCACCAACGTGTCAGAAATCCGGCGCTGTCTTTGCTCGCTCTCCAACAGGTGGCTGGTCTCTTCCAACAGGTTGAGACTCTGCACGGCGATGGCTGCCTGACCGGCCAGGTTCAACAACTGTTGCAGGTCACTTTCGCCGAACTCGCGCGGCTGGGGATAGAGCGCGTTGATGTGGCCTATCCACTGTCCACCGGCAACCAGCGGTACAGACAGCACGGATCGGGCCTTAAACCCGCTCAGCAGGGCGCGCCGCGATCGCGGATCCAGGCGCGGGTCTGCGGCGACATCCCCGATGCTGACGTGTCGCTCGCGTTCCAGGATTTCGAGAGCGGGGTAATCCTCCAGATCGAAGCGCAAGGTCGGCTCCTGGACCGGCTCGGCCGACCAGTATGCCAGGATATCGATCCATTGCGGTCTGACGGTGTCCGTCCAGGGCGTGTCGAAAAGCGCCAGGCTAAGCGTTGTGCTGCCGTCTCCGGCGACGGTATGTTGGCGCATCACGTCTAACAATTCGTCGTAGCTCCTGGCACGGTTTAACTCCGCGCTGGCGCGATAGAGGGCGCGCGTTTCGGCCAGCGTCTCTTGTATCTGGTCGAACAAGCGCGCATTTTCAATCGCCGTCGCCGCCTGAAAGACCACCGTCTCCGCCAGGCGCAGGTCATCTGCGTCAAAGTCCACACCTTCTGTCAGAATGTCCATGCCCACGGTGCCGATGATCTCGTTACCCGAAAGGATGGGCAGGACAATCATCGTTTCAATGCCTTGGTCCCGCAGCATGTCGCGAATCGGCGCCGTCAGCGGGTGCGTCTGCGCGTCGTGTATGACCACCGGCTTGGCCGTGGATAACACTTCCTGTGTCAGCGCATTGCCTTCGACCGGAATCGCCAATCCCAGCGCGCTTGGCGAGCGGGTTTCGTCGAACTGTTCGGAAACGATAGTCAACTGTGTTTTACCTTCGTCGAGCAGGCCGATGCGCGCCTGGTCCGCCGTTGTCAGCGTAACCAGTTCATCCACAACAATTTGCAGGCTGTTGCGCAGATCCAGGGTGGCCCCGATGTTTGTAACCACCCGGTTCAGGTTTGCCATCTCCTGGCTGCGACGTTGCACGTCTGCCAGCGCCTGCTCGGTTTGTTGCGAAAGGCGCAGCTGTTCCAGGTGTGTGCCGAGCCGCGTGGCGACCGCCGTCACAAGCTCTCGGGCTTCATCGTCCGCCAGGTCTCCCATGCCATCTACCAACAGCTCGCCGATCGGCTCTCCTCGAACCAAAAGTGGCTGCGCCAACTTGTAGCCGTCGACATCTCCATTAAGCGGCGTCACCCGCTGCCCGTCATAATGGAAAGCGCCCACGTCCGGCGCTACCTCTTGCCAGCTTTCCTGCGTCAGCCGTCGCAGCGCCGTCTCTGCTTCTTCCCGGTAGCGCTCCGCTTCGGCCAACAGGCGCAGGGTTTCGACCTGTTGCGCCACCTGTTCCGCAACGTGCTCCACGATCTCCACGTCCTGTGCAGTCCAACGCTGCTGCGGCTGTGCCTTGAGGCGAATTTCGCCGATGGGCACACGATTCAACTCAATTTCGGCGCTTAAGGCGCTTTCGCTCGACTCATCAATCATCTTCGCGGACGGGTTGGCATGAACCATGCCGCCGGCATAGGAATAGGCCAGGCGTTCAGGACGGTCGACGGCATTGAGGAACGTTTGCCAACTTTCTCTGATGCGCTGCTGCGCTTGCCCTTCGAGCACCGCTCTCGTAGCCTGATTTTCGGCGAAAAGGTGGGCATTCTCAATGGCGATAGCCAGCTGTCCCGCAAGAACCTCAAACGCTGCCAGACTTTCATCGGTCAGCCCATAACGCTGGTCGCTTTGCAGGTTCAGCACCCCCACGACGCGATCGCCAACCATCAGCGGCAGCGCAATTTCAGACCGCGTATCGGGCAAGAGCGGGTTGGGACGAAAACGCCTGCTGTGCTCCGTGTCCGTGATCACCATTGCCCGGCGTTCGTGGGCTGCGGAGCCATTTACCGAATCAAGGTCAATGGGAAGCTTAAAACCACGACGGCGTAACTCGCGGCCCACCGACCCCGTCCCGGCCCTTAGCTCCAGCGTCTTGCCTTCATCGCCCGTCAAGTAAACCTGCGTGTAGTACAAGTCGAAACGCTGGCGAATGAGATCAACAGCCTCTTGCAAGAGCGCATCGAGATCGCGCACGCGACCAAGGCGCCGTCCAA
>CAYSMQ010000036.1:17925-19135 GCA_964432035.1 uncultured Ardenticatenaceae bacterium | reverse complement strand
GGAGTACGATAAGTCCGGTCAACAGATACATGACCCAAAGCGCCGCGCTGGCGGTGCCAAAGGACAGCAAGTCAAAGGCCTGTTCGTAAACGAACAGAGGTAACGTATAGGTCGCATAGTAGGGTCCACCCTGCGTCATGAGCATGATCGATACAAAGGACTCCTGAAACGTCAGAATCGCGTCACGAAACATGAGTAATAGCAGAATGGGCGCTGCCAACGGTAGCATCACGTACTGTAGAACGTTCCACGCGCCCGCACCGTCAATGCGCGCGGCGTCTTCGATTTCCAACGGCAGATCCTGTAAGACGGCGAGACTGACCAGAAAACCTTCGCCGATCTGCCAGAGGGACATCAAGACGAGCCCAGGCTTGGCCCAGGCCGGTTCCGCCAGCCAGGCCGGGCCGGCGACGCCCACGGCGCGCAGGAGCATGTTCAATGGTCCGTAGACCGGGTTTAAGATCCAGAGCCAGGCCAGCGCATAAGCGGCGGTGGGGATGACGCTGGGCAAGTAGACGGTAGCGCGAAACCAGGGTAACCACCGCCCGCCTCTCTGCATCAGTCTCGCAAGCAGAAAGGCGCCAAGCACGCGCAAGGGCACCGGCAGGATGAGCAGAGCCAGCGAATTCTCAACACTTAGCTGGAACAATTCGTCCGTATATGCCAGAATGAAGTTCAGCGAACCGGCCCATTGTGGCGGCGAAAGACCGTCATAGCGGAAGAAAGCGAGGGAAAAGGATAGCACGGCGGGCACGAGAACCAGAGCAACGATGCCGCTGATATAAGGCAATAGCAGCAGATATAAACGGAATTTATAGGGAAGCCGCCGAAAATGGGATTGAAATCTCATGAGTTGAAGTCGCGTGCAAGTGTACGGAGCGTCTGTTTCACTGTCAATTAGCGGAACTAAGAGGCTGGAAAAGACGTCTTAAGAATAAGAGGACAAGCAGTCAGGACGGTTTTACACCGAGAGGAAGTGAAGAATGAACAACAACAGACGCAAACGGATGTTGCCAGCCCTGGCAACTGCAGCGCTGCTTGTTTTGGCAGCATGCGCTGCCCCATCCGAGGAGCCGGGTGCGCAGGAAACATTGTCGGCACAGGTAACGACAGCGCCTGTGACGCCGGCGACGGTGGAGATGGAAGATGTGACCCAAGGCGTGAACGAAGAGGAGACGACACGCGAAATGCCTGAGGAAATACCGGCGCC
>CAYSMQ010000036.1:14207-17915 GCA_964432035.1 uncultured Ardenticatenaceae bacterium | reverse complement strand
CATGACAGAGCAGGCCAGGTTAGTGCTTGCCGACCGTCTGGGCGTCGACGTTGAAACGATTTCAGTGGCCAGCGTCGAAGAGAGAGAGTGGTCCGACGCCGCGCTGGGGTGCCCTGAACCGGGGCAAATGTACGCACAGGTTATGACGCCTGGTTTCGAGATTACCCTTGCCGTAGACGGTGATACTTATACCTACCACAGTGACCGGAGCAGCGTGCTGATATTGTGCGGCGCAGATGGGCAACCGGTGGAAAGAAGCGAGATTTCCAGCGCAGGCGACGAGGCGCACACCCTCAAAGAAGTGACTCCTGCGCTCGTCGATCTGGACGAGGGTACGCCTAAGACACCGCCGGAGGAAGATACGCCGCGCGAGATACCTGCACCGGGCGTTCCTAATTCCTCATCCGTCGTCGCCAACGACGCCGCTCATCGGCTGGCCAATGATCTGGGCATTGACGTCGATAGCGTCAACATCACGTCCGTACAACAGGTGCAATGGCGCGACAGCTCACTTGGCTGCCCACGCCCGGGGCAAAACTACTTGATGGTCATCACACCCGGCTACCGCATCATCCTGGAAGCCAACGGTGAACAGTTCGAATTTCACAGCGACATGCAGGGCAACATGGTACAGTGCCGGGGCGAGTCGCAAGATGGCGGCGTAGTACGCTAACCACGTGCACCGCCAGACCTATTCGTAGCCAAAGCGCCAGGGCTCGTCGTCCATGGGCAGATCGCCGAGCTGCGCCTTGCGCAGGGTCTCGAAGCGGGGCGCCATCTCTTCCAGACTGTCGCCACCAAGCTTTTCCAGCAGCGCGTCGGCCAACGTGATCGCCACCATCGCCTCACCCACGACCGCGGCGCGCGGTACGGCGCAAAAATCAGAGCGTTCGTAGACAGTTTCTGTCTCTTGGCCACTGCTCAAATCGACCGAGCGTCGCGGGTTTAGGACCGTCGAAATCGGCTTCATAGCAGCGCGCACGACAATCGGCTCGCCGGTGGTAATCCCCCCTTCAAACCCACCGGCATTGTTGCTGTGACGCACCAGGCGCTCGCCGTCCTCGTCCAGAAAGATTTCATCGTGCACGTCGGATCCGCGCAGGGCGGCGTTGGCAAATGCCGGTCCTACTTCAACGCCCTTGATGGCGTGAATCGAGGCCACGGCGTGCATGAGCCGCGAGTCAAGGCGGCGATCCCAATGAACGTGGCTCCCTAGCCCGGGTGGGGCGCCCAAAGCTACAACTTCGAATATGCCCCCCAGCGTGTCTTTGGCCTGCATCGCCTCCCAGATGTGTTGGCGCATGGCTTCGATATCCTGCTCTACAGGCGTGCGCACGTCATTTTCCCCGGCGGCGGCAAAACGCGCTTCGTAGGACATATCGTCGGGAATGGACGCCTCTACGGCGCCGATCCGCGTCACGTAGCTGCCGATTGTGATGCCAAAATGGGCCAGCAGCTGCTTACAGAACGCCGCCACGGCGACGCGCGCTGCCGTCTCGCGCGCCGAAGCGCGCTCCAGGGAAAGGCGCAGCTCGCGGTAGCCATATTTGACGGCGCCTGTTAAATCGGCGTGCCCGGGGCGGGGCACCGTCAGCGGCTCAATGTCGCGTTCGCGCCACTTGCTATAGTCGAGATTAGGCAGGCGAATGGCAATCGGCGCCCCCGTTGTGCATCCGGCCATGACACCTGCCGTAATCTGAATGGCGTCCTTCTCAATGCGCATGCGTCCGCCCGTACCATACCCCTTTTGGCGCCGCGCCATCTGGTGGTTTATTTCATCAAGATCAACCGCCAGTCCCGCCGGCATTCCTTCCAGGATAGCGGTCAGTTCAGGGCCATGTGATTCGCCGGCCGTTAAAAATCTCAACATACTTGGACTCTACTCCATCACACATAACTGGGCCTGGCAGTCCAGCTGAGGATTAATAAATTGACGTAACAATAAGCATTTTACCGTGAACGCTGTGAACGTGGTAGAATGCGCCGCGCTAAGACAGATGACCGTCGCGGCGTCTTGATGCACATCTGAACCGTTGCCCCCGGCAACATCAGCAGCGCCGGGCGCCGGTAGGTAAATTTATGAGAAAGTTGTGGCAACAACTTAGTTTACTCATTATCCTGCTGGCAGCGAGCACGCTTGCCTGTGGCGTTCCAGGCCTGAACCCGGCTCCAACACCGCCACCGGAAGCGACGCCAGAAGGCGATACCCTCTTCTTGAACGCCAACTACAGCGCGTCGCTGGAGCCAGGATCGGCCATCCCCGGAACGCGAATCGTCTACGTTCAAGCGGTCAGCGACCTGCACGAGTTTACCATCGACGGCCTACAGGCTTTCCGTCGTCCGGGCGATTCGCTCACCTGGCGTGGCGTCGTAGCGCCAGGAGTGTTTGGCGATTACCGGCTACGCTTGCGCTCCGATTTTCTTGGTAGGTTAGCGGCCGAAGGCCAGGTTGAGCTGGCCATTCTCAACCCGTCACCTGTGGAAGTACCACCAACACAAACGCCGACTGCCGCCATTTACGTTGACGGCATTACGGCCAATTACTACGTACCGCAGGGCGCACGAATTCCGGGTACAACGCTCGTTTTCGAGGGTATTCAAAACGATCTCGCCGAACTGTCGGGAACCGCCGGATATCCATTCCTGGCTGCCGACGACTCTCTGCTGTGGTCCGGGCAGCTGCGTGATAACGTCTATATTCGTTATGATTTGCGCGTCTCGTCGCTCGACGAAGACGGTCTGGCCCTGACAGGAACCGCAGAATTATGGGCCATGAAGTGAGTCAGTAAAACATTATGCCGTACGAAACGTTCCCCCGCCGGCCCCATAGATTCATCGAGCGCAACCCTTATCGTGGGCAAGAGCGTCACCCGCAGAAGATCGTTCCCTTTCACGAGGCGCGAGAACGTTTGCCCGCACCGATCCTGCCGCAGCGATCGGACTGGGAGGAAATGTACTGGCGAGCGTGGGAAATTGCCTGGCGCAATCTACGCCAACCACAGGCCAATAGCGGCTTCGTGTCCAGCTTGATCGACAGTGCATTCAACGAGAATACCTTCATGTGGGACACGGCCTTCATGGCCCAATTCGGCATCTATGGCCGGCGCGTCTTTGACTTTCTCGGCAGCCTGGAGAACTTCTACGCCTCTCAGCATAACGATGGCTACATCTGCCGCGAAATAAACATGACCGACGGGCACGATTTCTTTTTTCCATTCGATCCGAATGGCACAGGCCCTAATGTCATGGCCTGGGCTGAGTGGCGCGCGTTTCGCCACACCAAGGACGAAGATCGGCTCAGTTGCATCTTCTGGCCCCTCATCGCCTTCCACGACTGGTGCAAGGCACATCGCACCTGGCCCTCGGGCCTCTATTGGGCCAGCGGACTCAGCAGCGGTATGGACAACCAGCCCCGCGCCGAAGGAAGCAGGTTCCATCATTGTCACTTAACCTGGGTCGATGCCAATATGCAGGCAGCGCTGAACTGCTGGGTCCTGGCGCAGATGGCGCAGTTGCTGGATGAACCGGCGCTGGTCGAGGCGCTCAACGAGGAACGTGCTTTTCTACATCGCGAGATAAACGCGCGCATGTGGGATGAGGAGACAGGATTCTATCACGACCTTGATCGCGGCGGGCGCAGGATGTCGCTAAAGACGATTGGGGCCTACTGGGGGTTATTGGACAAAGATTTGGTGCCTCCCGATCACG
>CAYSMQ010000036.1:0-14197 GCA_964432035.1 uncultured Ardenticatenaceae bacterium | reverse complement strand
TCACGCGGAGCCATTCATTCGTCACCTGAGAGATCAGCAAGCATTCAACCGTCCCCACCGCATTCCAAGTATCGCGGCCGATAGCGAGGGCTACGATCCCGCGACCGGCGATTACTGGTGTGGCGGCGTGTGGTCACCGACGAATTACATGGTGCTCAAAGGGCTGCGGCAGGCGGGCCAGAATCGGTTGGCGCACCAGATAGCCCTCAATCATCTGGAGAACGTTTCGACCGTTTTCCAGCACACGGATACCTTCTGGGAAAATTACGCGCCGGAAGAGGCTAAACCTGGCGAGCCGGCGAAATCAGACTTTGTGGGCTGGACCGGCGTCAGTGCCATCTCTATTCTCTTGGAAGACGTCATCGGCATCAGCGTTGACTGGCCTTTGCGGCAAATCATCTGGGACCGGCGCCTGGACGAAGAAGGGACCTACGGTGTGCGCAACTACCCGCTGGGCCGGAAAGGCGTGCTGCACATGACGGGCGATGGAACGACGGTCGAGATCGTGACAGACTCATCGTTCACACTGAAGGTAATACAGGGCGAGACGACGTTGCAGACCGCCGTGCCTGCGGGTGAGTCGACGATCACGCTTTAGAGGCGTCGCGCGGTGATAGATGAGAAACTGCTCATTTCCTGGAATGCGGGCGTAAAGCGATCAGGATGTCTACGTCAATAAAAGTGGCGACATTGAACGTGCACAATCGTCACGATCGCTGGGCTCAACGCAGACATCTCATCGTCGCCGAGATCATGGACCAGATGCCACATCTGGTGAGTCTACAAGAGATTAACTTTCCCATGGGACAGGGCAAATGGTTGCGCAACCAGATAAACAGCCGTCTCAGTGGGTCAGCGCGCGGGCCGTATCGTCTGGTTCAAAGACGCATACACCATGTCATTCATGGCTACTTCGAGGGCGTTGCCATACTCACAAGACTGCCCGTTATTTCGCACGACGCCCTGAATCTTGGTTACGACGGGCGCGTCGCCTTGCGCGCCAACGTGGAACTGCCTACCGGCGATAGTCTGGACTTTGTCGCCACGCATCTTCACGCGGTTGCGCGCGACCGCGAAGCGCGGTTGGAACAGGTCATGCTGCTAATTGGCTGGATCAATGATACGGGCCGGGTACCATTGCAGGTCATTGCCGGCGATTTCAACGAGATTCCGTCGGGACCGGCAATTGTGTACATGAAACAGACCTATAAGTCTGCGCTGGAAGCGGCCCGCGGCTATGAACCGCTGGCGACCTTTCCCACGGCTCTGGCGCCCCGCTCGGACGATTGGTCGGGCTGCCTGGATTATATATTCACATCATCGAATATCGGCGTTGAGGACGCAACGCTCTTTGCCAAACACGCTCCCGACGAAGCAGCAACGTTGTATCCCAGCGATCACGTGGGCCTTGTCGCGGTGCTTTCTATCGACGACCCTTTGGCGGTGCGCCATTTGGGCTCAAAACGTGTATAAAATAAGAGAATGAAACATCCAAAACTGTACAAGGGCTGCAAATGACTGCCAGCAATCAGCAAGCAATTCGTACAGAACAAGAGACGCCATCCGCCGCAGGTAATAAGACACCAGTTGTTTCCATTCTGGCGCCTGTATTCAACGAGGAACCGGTCCTACCCGAACTATACCGGCGCGTGCAGACGGTCATGGACGATACGCCATATTCCTGGGAACTGCTTCTCGTTAACGACGGCAGCCGCGATCACTCTGCAGAGGTCATCAAGACGTTGCACGAGCAGGATAATCGCGTCAAAGGGATTAACTTCTCTCGGAATTTTGGTTTCCAGGTCGCAGTGACCGCGGGGCTGGACTATGCGCGCGGACAAGCCGTCATTTTGGCCGACGCAGATCTGCAAGATCCGCCTGAAGTCTTTCCTCATATGATCGAGAAGTGGCAAGAAGGGTACGACGTCGTGTATGGCGTTCGCTCTAGCCGCGAGGGCGAGTCGTGGTTCAAGGTCTTGACGGCAAAGCTGTTTTATCGCCTCATCTATCGCATCACGGAAGTCGAAATTCCCCTGGACACAGGCGACTTCCGGCTCATGGATCGCCGCGTTGTGAACGCCGTGCGCCGCATGCCCGAACGCAACCGCTTTTTGCGAGGCATGGTGCCCTGGATCGGCTTCCGACAGACAGGCATTCCCTATGAGCGACGGGCCCGCTACGCCGGCGAGTCCAAATTTAGCAGCGTGCGCCAAATGCTGCCCTTTGCCATCGATGCCATTACGAGCTTTTCTTATCTGCCTTTGCAGTTGGCGACGTATATGGGGTTTGGCCTGGCGGCGGCAAGCCTCATCGCGATCGTAGTCGTCATAGCCTTGCGTCTCTTTGGGCCGTCGAGTCCGCTGTTGGGCCAGGCGACGACGCTCGTGGTCGTTCTCTTTCTCGGCGGCGTCCAATTAATCAGCTTAGGGATCATCGGAGAGTATCTCGGCCGAATTTACGATGAAGTGAAGGGGCGTCCCCTTTATGTGATTGACGAAGTATGGGGATACGAGGGCGAAGAAACTACCCGCCAATCTCCGACATCACGCGGTTCTTCGGAATGACGTTGCTCGCCAGCCCGTGACCCCACGGCTTCCACCAGATGCCGTCGGTGATAATCTTCTTTAGCTCCTCATCGCTGGCGCCATCTCGCAGCGGCTCCATGAGGTTCACCTCTTTCTCGCGCAAGAGGCAAAGCCGCATGCGTCCATCAGCTGTCAGCCGCGCGCGCGTACATCCGGCGCAGAATGGCTCCGTCACGGAGCTGATGAACCCAATGGTGCCCAGCCCTTCTTCCAGGCGGAACAGGCGCGCTTCACCATCCAACCTACCACCATTTTCCAGCGTTAGCGGCCCAAGGGCAGACGAAATCGTTTCCCGGAGCTCTTCTTCCGGTACGATACCTGCCTGCTGAAAATCGGAGACGTCGCCGAAGGGCATCATCTCGATGAAACGAACCTGCCATGGCTGGTAAAGGGTCAGCCGCGCCAGATCCACGACATCCTCGGTGTCGTTGTAGCCACGAACCACGACGGCGTTGAGCTTGATACCCAACCCCGCCTCTTCCGCAGCATGTATGCCACGCCAGACGTCTTCAACTTCACCCCATCGCGTTAACTTCTTGAATTTTTCGGGGTTTAATGTGTCGATACTAACGTTGACTCGCTGCAGGCCCGCATCCACCAGGGGCTGCGCCATTTTGTCCAATAACAAGGCGTTCGTAGTCATTGCCACCGTCTCGACGCCGGGCGTCTGCGCAATATTTCGCACTAAATCCACGAAATTGGCGCGCACCGTTGGTTCGCCGCCCGTCAGGCGGAACTTGTGAAAGCCTAAGTCGGCAAAAATTCGTACTAACCTGAATATCTCGTCGTCCTGCAGCAACTCCGCCCGTGGTCGAAACGTAATGTCTTCAGGCATGCAGTATACACAGCGCAAATTGCACTTGTCGGTTACCGAAATGCGCAGATAGTTGATGTTTCGCCCAAAGCGATCTAATGGCATAATAATTCGTTCCCGCTACGATGATTCTCGACAGTCAGCTGGAGAAACAATGTACTGATAATGTACTCGTTGAAGGCCTGCTTGTCAAAGTTTTTATCAAGTTTTTCTAGTTTTTTAACATGCTATCTCATCGTAGGTGTGCACATACATAAGCTGGCGCGGTCTAAACAGTTACAATATCGGCACAATGTAGGGAAGGCGCATACTTAACGCCTTACAATCTCTCTGGATATCTGTATAATGTTCTCTGTGCGACAAGAGCACATCATGGCCTGTGACCGTGGTCTGACTTTAGCCCGGTTAGAATAGGAGTTTAAGACATTGTCAAGACATAATAAGCGCTCATTACTGCCAACCTGGCTCAGTTTATTGCTGTCCATCGTCTTCGTCATCACCGGCATTGCCGTTTCGGTTTTTATCTTCTTGACGGCAGAAGCAGTGCTGGCGGAAGCACGGCAGCCATTCAATCCGCTGGAAGAAGCAGCCCTTGAGGCATCGGGTACCGAGCTTCCTCCTTTGGTGCAAGAGGGCGCCATTCCCACCTCGTCTCCAGATGAGCCTACACCGACGGCGATTCCTGTGGTCGAGCGAGGACTTGAGAGCGATGAGCGAATCACCGTCCTGGTAATGGGCATAGATCGCCGCCCAGGCGAACCTTTTATATCACGCACCGACACGATGATGTTGGTCTCGTTCAATCCGCGCAGCGAACAGGTTTCCGTCTTGTCGGTGCCTCGCGATCTCTACGTGGTCATTCCGGGGCGCGGACGCGACCGTATCAACACGGCATTTGTCTATGGCGCTCAGGGCAATAATCCCGCGGGAGGCGCAGCATTAGCCATGCAGGCGGTAGAATACAATCTGGGCGTGGGAGTCGATCACTACTTGATGGTCGATTTCAGCGCCTTCATTCGCGCCGTAGACGCCGTCGGCGGCATTGACGTCGACGTGCCCTATGACATTTACGATCCCAGCTTCCCAGATATGAACTACGGCTATGATCCTCTCTATATCGAGGCCGGTCAACAGCACTTCGACGGCTTGATGGCGTTGAAGTACGCGCGCACGCGCCACCAGGACAATGACTTTTACCGAGCACGGCGGCAGCAACAAGTGCTCATGGCCATCCGCTCTAAAGTCTTGAGCCTCGGGCCCGCCGAAATGCTGAAGCAAGCGCCCTTCCTTTATCGCCAGCTCGAAGAGGGCATCCGTACGGACATGAGCCTTGAGCGGATCCTGACGCTGGCCAACGCCTTGAAGGATATTCCACAGGACAATATCAGGACCGCCGTGCTAGACACAGAATATGTGGTAGGACATCGCACGGCCGGAGGCGCCAGCGTACTTATTCTCGTCAATGAGAAGGCCGCGCCGCTGATCGATCGACTGTTCTACGAAAACTGAGCGCTTAAAGCATGAATAGGGCTGCATTTCGTAAACGGCTCGACCAGTCGCCATTGCTACTGGACGGCGCCATGGGCACAGTCCTTCACGCCCAGGGCATCGCCATCGACGAGTGTTTTGATGCCCTGAACGAGCAACGACCAGGCATGGTTGCCGGCGTCTTGCGCGATTACATAACGGCGGGCGCAGATATCGTGGAGACTAATAGCTTTGGCGCCAACCGTTTTAAGCTAGCCGCGCACGGAATGGAGTCACGCGTTCAGGAGCTGAACGGGGCGTCTGTGACCGTTGCGCGACGGGTCATTCAAAGCTTCTTCCGGCCCGTGCTGCTGGCCGGATCATTGGGCCCGCTAGGCGTGCATATCGCCCCACTTGGACGCGTGTCGATAGGGCAGGCACGCGAGGCCTTTGCCGAACAGATAGAGGCTCTGGTCCGACCGCCGTCGGCCACAGACGGCGTTGATTTACTCATCGTAGAGACACTCACCGACCTGCGGGAGGCGGAGGCTGCTGTTGTGGCCGCGCGCGACGTCGACCCCGAAATTCCACTCCTGGTGCAAATCTCATTCACCCGCGATGACCGCACCTTGCTGGGTGAAACGGCTGCCGACGTCGCCCGAACGTTGAGCCAACTTGACGTGGACGCCATCGGCGCTAATTGCAGCGGGGGACCGGCGCAGGTGTTACGCCTCATCAGTATGATGAGAGAGGAGGCGCCCCATATTCCGCTCTCGGCAATGCCTAACGCCGGCTGGCCCGAACATATGGCCGGCGGACGCGTTATTTACCCCGCGACGCCCGACTACTTCGGAGCGTATGCCCGTTCCTTTGTGCAGGCAGGGGCGCGCATTGTCGGTGGGTGTTGTGGCACCAATGCCGCACACATTGCAGCCATGCGCCGGGCATTAGATAGTCCGCGTGAAGACGACCACGCGCTGCCTGAAGTGCACGTCCGACGACGGGTCGAGAGCAAGCAGAGACGTTCCGATCAGACCACGGCGCTTGCCGAAGCGCTGGTGCAGAGACGTTTCATCGCCACGGTGGAGATGCGGCCGCCCAGGGGAATCGCCACGCAGCGCATGTTGACCGGAGCGCGCATGCTTAAAGAGGCCGGCGCCAACTTTTTGGACGTCGCCGACAGCCCGCTGGCCCGCATGCGCATGAGCGCCTGGGCTGCGGCACAGCTGATACAGAATGAGGTGGGATTAGAAGCGATTCTGCACTTCCCAACGCGGGGCCGCAGCCTTCTGCGCATCCAGGGCGACTTGTTGGCTGCACACGCCCTCAACGTGCGAAATCTGTTTGTGGTGATGGGCGATCCCACGCATATCGGCGATTACCCCGAAGCCATGGACAACTATGACATAGTACCCAGCGGCCTCATCCAACTCATCAAGCAGCGCCTAAATAGCGGTGTCCAACAATCAGGCGCCTCTATCGACGAGCCCACGAGTTTTGTGGTGGGCTGCGCGCTTAGCCTTCAGGCGCATGACCCTGATCGTGAGTTGCGGCTGCTGGGCAAGAAGATCGCCAACGGCGCCGACTTCGCCCTTACGCAGCCGGTATTTGATCCGGTCGCGGCGCGTGACTTCGTGGCCCGCTGTCGCGGCGAGTTTGGCGACGGTCTGATTCCCATTCTGGCAGGCGTCCAACCCCTTTACAACAGCCGCAATGCAGAATTCCTACACAACGAGGTTCCGGGCATCGCTATTTCCGAGGAGCACCGGCAGCGCATGCGCGCGAGTTCCGATCCGCAGCAGGAAGGTGTGGTCATCGCCCAGGAGATCCTAGAGGAGATTCGCGGTCATGTTCAGGGTGTTTATCTCATACCGCAGTTTGGGCGCTACGACCTGGTGGCCAATGTCCTCGACGTCATCCGCCCGCTGACTGTGGAAGGCGCTTAGCAACCGTCAAGTGCACGCACTATGCATACGAATGTGAGAATCAGGCGCTAAATTGATAGACGCCGCAGCATCACACCCTCCGTCGGAGCACGATCTCCCCGTTACTTTTGATGCTGCCAGCCCGACTTTTGTACTGTGATGTCCAAAGCTAAGAACAACGGGATGGCTGTATGATTCTTCTCTATAATCCGCCCAGCTCGGCCCAGCGCAAACCTGTTCTACCCATGTCGCTCCTGGCCTTGGGCGCAGTAATAGAAGGACAATACGACTATCGCATCATTGATGGCAACTTGGAAGATGATCCGTTTGCTGCGTTAGATCAAGCCATCAGAGAAACGGGAGCGACGATACTCGCCGTGACCGTTATGCCCGGACCGCAGCTCGAAAACGCCACCCCGCTATGTCGCGCCCTTAAAGAACGACATCCGGCGCTGACAATTGTTTGGGGCGGCTACTTCCCGACCCAGCATTTCGACGTCTGTCTGGGTGCGGAGTACGTGGATTACGTCGTGCGCGGGCATGGAGAGCTCACGTTCCTGGCGCTGCTGGATCATCTACACGGCAAAGAGAAGAACCACCGCTCGCTTCCCGTAATTGACGAGAGTGAGGCAACCGCTACACCGTCGCATCCGTTGGAAACGATCCAGGGCCTTGCCTATCGTCACCCGCGACACAACGCCATTACCAGCAACCCGCTGGCGCCCATCCCGCACCCCCGGCAATTGCCGCCCTTCCCCTACCATCGTGTAGACGTACCCCTTTACATTCGCAGCACGTTCATGGGTCGCCGTACGCTGCCACACCACTCAAGTTACGGCTGCCCTTTCTTCTGTAACTTCTGCGCCGTGGTAAACATGGTAAACGGACGTTGGCTGGCCCAGACGGCGGAACAGACGGCAGACACGGTGCGCACTATGGTTAACACGTGGGGCCTTGACGCGGTCGAGTTCTACGACAACAATTTCTTCACCCACGAAGCGCGCGTCGCCGAGTTTGCCGAACTGATCATGGACCTAAACATCGGCTGGTGGGGTGAAGCGCGCATCGACACCATGCTCAAATACGACGACCGCACCTGGGCGCTCATGCGCGACAGCGGTCTACGCATGGTGTTCCTGGGTGCCGAGTCGGGCTCGGATCAGACGCTAAAACGCATGAATAAAGGGGGCAAGGCGTCGACGGCTAAGACGCTAGAAATCGCGGGAAAAATGGCCGACTATGGCATTGTGCCCGAGATGTCCTTCGTGCTGGGCAATCCGCCCGATCCTGAAGGCGATGCGCGTGAGACAATTGAGTTCATCCGTCGCATCAAGCAGGTTAATCCGCTCACCGAAGTGATCCTCTACATGTACACGCCCGTTCCTCTGTCCGGCGAGTTGTACGACCAGGCCCGCGCCAACGGATTCGCCTTTCCGGAGACGTTAGAAGGCTGGATCAGCAAGGAATGGCGTGATTTCTCGCAACGGCGCAGCAGCACCATGCCCTGGCTTAAGGATCCCTTGCGCCGGCAGGTGCGCGACTTTGAGCGCGTGCTCAATGCCTACTATCCGACGGCGACCGATCCCAAGTTGAAAGGTTGGTGGCGCGGTATCTTGCGCGCTCTGAGCGCCTGGCGCTACCATCTGCGCATTTACACCTTTCCCCTCGAGCTTCGCGCCCTGCACCGGCTAATCCACTACCAACGCCCCGAAACGACGGGTTTCTAGACCATGATTGAAGTCTCATTCCGTTGGGCCTGCCCCGTCTGCCGCTCGCCTCTGCAATCCAGGAGCCGTGCGCAAATGGACTGCACCGCGTGCGGCGCGTACGAGTGCGTCGACGGCATCTGGCGCATGCTGGCCCCCGATAAAGCAGCGCACTACGAGCAATTCGTGCAGAATTACGACACGGTGCGGCATGGAGAGCAATGGGGCGGCAACGGTGCCAACTATTATCGGGCGCTGCCCTACGAAGATGTGAGCGGGCGCCATTCTGACGTGTGGCGCGTGCGCACCGTCAGCTTTGACGCGCTGCTTTGCAACGTCGTCGAACCGCTCTCTCAGGGGCGAAAGCGCCCTTTACGCATACTCGACGCCGGTGCGGGCAACGGCTGGCTCTCCTATCGCCTGTCACTGGCAGGACATGCGTTGTTGGCAGTCGATCTGCGCCTTGACAGGGTCGACGGGCTGGGCGCCTATGAATACTACGGTGACGACGTTTGCTTTGTCCGGGCGCAAGCAACATTTGAACAGATCCCGTTGCTTGACGACCAGCTCGATCTGGTCATCTTTGGTGGCTCCATTCACTATGCCACCAGCTTCGAGGAGACGCTACGCGAAGCGCTGCGCGTCCTACGACGTGATGGCAATATCGTTATCCTGGACTCGCCTGTCTACGGGCATTCAGACAGCGGGCAGCAGATGGTCGCCGAGTTGCAGCAGCAACTGGCGCGCGAACACAGTATCGACGCAAGCATATTGCCCCATGAGAATTTTCTGACTCCTCGGCGACTGAGCACTTTAGGCGCGGAGCTCGGCATACGCTGGCACCTGAAGGAGCCCTTTTACGGGTGGCGTTGGGCGCTGGCGCCGTGGCTGGCCCGGCTGCGAGGAAGGCGGCAACCGGCGCGATTCTACCTGATTACGGGAGAGCTGCATCCATGACCGCCATTACCGAACGCGCCGAACGGCTACTCTTGCGCCTATACTATCTGCTATGGCAACGCCACCGTCACCGGCGACTGACGCTGGAACATATCGCGGGGTACGATTTGCTCGTTCTGCCAGAGGTCATGAATCCGCGCATCTTTCGCAGCGGAGAATACTTTGCCCATGTTCTATTGACAAATGGGCTTGTCCCTGCAAACAGTCATGTGCTAGATATGGGCACGGGCAGCGGCATTACCGCCCTCATTGCGGCACGGCGCGCCGCGCGCATCGTCGCCGTCGATATTAACCCTGCCGCGGTCCGTTGCGCGCAACTAAACGTATTGCTGAACGGCGTCGAAAACCGTGTAGACGTGCGCCGGGGTGACCTTTTCGGCCCTTTGGCCGGCGACACCTTCGATCTGGCGCTCTTCAATCCCCCCTACTTTCGCGGTACACCCGCGCCAGGGTTCGATCAGGCCTGGCGATCGGAAAACACGGTGGAGCGCTTCGCCAAAGATCTACACATTCATCTTAGACCACAAGGAAGCGCGTTACTGGTTCTCTCCAATCATAGCGACAGTGACGCCTTCATACACGCTTTTAACTTGCACGGTTACCATTGCGAAAAGGTCGCCTGGCGCCGCTTGTTGGCCGAAACATTGACCGTCTACCGTTTCTGCAAAGTCGAAAAGGAGTAAGTTTGCCCTCACTTGTAGAGATAGCACGCCGTCAGCTGACGCTAAGCACACACCGTATACACACGTTGCCCATTCTGATACTCATGCCACACAGTCGCTGCAACTGCCGCTGCGTTATGTGCGATATTTGGAAGGCGAACCGCAATGGAACTGAACTTAGCGCCGAAGATCTGGCGCCTCATCTTGATGATTTGCGCGCGCTTAATGTGCAGTGGGTGACGCTTTCGGGCGGCGAGGCCTTGATGCACAGCAACCTGTGGACACTTTGCCGCGAGCTGAAAGGGCTGGAGGTTCGTATTACCCTGCTGTCGACAGGGCTCCTTCTGGAAAAGCACGCCGCCAACGTTGTGCGCTGGTGTGACGAGGTCATTGTCTCTCTCGACGGCGACGAGGAGATCCACGACGCCATTCGCAACGTGCCCCGCGCCTTCCGGCGGCTGGCACAAGGTGTGCGCGCCTTACACGAGCAAGACCCCACCTACCCTGTGAGCGGGCGCTGTGTGCTGCAAAGGCGTAACTACGACCGGTTGCCCCACATCGTGGATGCCGCTCGTGAAATGGGACTGGAGCAGATCTCTTTCCTCGCTGCCGATGTCTCCAGCACAGCCTTCAACCGGCCCCAGGGATGGAACGAGGAGCGGGTGGCGGACGTTGCACTTAGCCGCGAGGAGACGGAGGGCTTTGCGCAGGTCGTGGAAGAAACGATCCGGAACTACACCACCGATTTTGAAAACGGTTTCATCGCTGAAAACCCCGATAAACTGCGCCGCCTGGTGCACTACTACGCGGCGCTAAATGGAGAGCAGGATTTTCCCGCCGTGCGCTGCAATGCGCCGTGGGTCTCAACCGTCGTGGAAGCAGACGGCACGGTGCGCCCCTGTTTCTTCCATGACGCGCTGGGCAACCTCGGCGCGGACTCTCTCGCCGACATCTTGAATTCGCCCCGGGCAATTACCTTCCGTCAGGAACTGGATATGGACATCGATCCGATTTGCCGCAAGTGCGTCTGTTCGCTCCATCTGGCGCCGGCAAGCGCCGTCGGTTGATGTCGTCCCCGCATCCTGCTGCTAAAGGCAACGCAGGCGCCGCCAACAATGCTCGCCACGTTGCCATATTTCTATCAACGCTCGGTCTGGTGCGCGGTGGACTGGAGGCAATTGCAGCGAATTTTGCGCGTTCTCTGGCACAACGAAATCACAAAGTGTCGCTGGTCAGCGGCGCTTTCCCAGGGCATGTGCTGCCCGAAGAAGTAGCCAATCTGGGACTGCGCTGGCTCCGCGTGCCCGTTCTGCCTGTGACACTGTTTTCGTCGCTGGGGACATCGCCGGCGGCACAGGCGCGACGTCTAAAGCTACAGGCTCTTTCGTATGTCGCTGCCTGCCGCGTACACCCGGGCGTGCGCCGGCTGTGGGCCACGGCGGACGTCACCTTGAGCTTTTTGGAAATTGAAACCGTCTATCTGTCCCGTTGGCGCGCAGCGCGCAGCATGCCCCACGTTTCGTATTTTCCGGGTATTATGGACCGCGGCCGGATCCAGAAAGACCAATCGCACCTACGCCTGGCCATAAGCCATACGCTGGCCACAGAGACGGCCGGATTACGCATTGACGGCGTCGTGCCACCGGGCATCGAAGGATCCTGGCTGAAACAACCTTATGAGGTGCGAGGGCAAGTCGAACGACTCTTTTTCTGCGGCCGCCTGCACGCCACCAAGGGAGTGTGGGAGCTATTGTTCATTTTCGCGGCGCTTGTACAGGAGCAGAGCGACCTGCACCTGCGCCTGGCGGGAGACGGACCGCTGCGCCGGCAACTGCAAAAGTGGGTGGTCCGTTCTGGGTTGCAGGACAAGGTAACATTCCTTGGCGCAATCTCGACTAAGGACGTGTACCTCGAGCTGGCGTCGGCCGACCTGTTTCTCTTTCCAACACGCTACGAAAGCTTCGGGATTGCCGTTCTGGAAGCGCAGGCTGCCGGCGCTCCCGTCGTCTGCAGCGACATACCCATCATGAAAGAAACAACGGGACAGTCGGCCCTTCTGTTGCCGCCGGGTGACGTGAGCGTTTGGGTCGAAGGCGTGCAGTCGCTGCTCGACGATCGGCCGGCACGCCAACGACTGTCGCAGGCGGGCCGCCAAAATGCGGCGCGCTACACGTGGGAGCGCTCGGCGTCCTTGCTTGAGGGCTATCTCTTAGACGTATGCACCCGCGTTTAACTCAGCGACTGTCCGGGCTCACCTTGACGCCGCGCACGCTACGCAGGAGCGGCGGAAGGGCCACGAGACCGGCGAGGAGGCGCCCCACGAGCCGCGCAAGGATAATGCCATAAGCGCCGAAGCGTGGCACGGCGACCACTCCCACGAGTAGCAAGGCGACGACCTGCGCGCCGTCCGCCAGCGCCAGCAAGCGCGGACGGTCCAGAGGAAGCGCCAGGAGAATTAAGGGCGAGATGATGAGGTCAACAAGAACGACGAGTAACAGCGCGTAGAAAAGGTTCACCGATGCCGCATACTCCTGACCATACACCAGGAGAATAAAGGGCCGCGCCAGCGGCGTTGCCAGCACCATGAGTCCGACGAGAAGCAGGCTGCGCACGAAACTGCGCTGTGCGTACTCGCGCCGTTGGCCCGCATCCGTCAGCCCAGATGCGCCGGGCGCCAGCACCGTGTGCAAAGTACGGTTTACGGATTCGGCTTTTTGCGCCAGATTGCGGGCCAATGCGTAGATGCCGACTGCCGGTAGCGGCAGAAAGAAATTAAGCAGGAGCACGTCCACCTGTACGGCAAGGATCGTGAAGATGTTAGATAGCCACATCCAGCGGCTGAACGAAAGGAGCGTGCGGCCGTCGCTGCCAAACGTTTCGCCCTGTTTGCCGGGCCAGACGCGTATGGACCGTCGCCACTCTGCAGGCAGAAGCGCCAGCGTCAACAGCGCGGCAGCTCCGGCCGTGGCGCCGCCGACGAGCAAGGCCGTGGATACGTCAAGCCGATTGGCTAGCCAAAGCCCAGTCATGAGCAAAACGGTGAGCACCACGTTAAACAGTTGTGCCGCCATCAGGCGCCGAAAGAGGGCCAACGCGTGTAGCACCGTGCCGGCAAGCGCATTGAGCAGCGTAGCCGCAACAGCAACAGCGCCAATTCGCAACAACAGGGCGCCCGTGTCGCGAGGTAATTGCACGAGGTCACTTAGCGGTTCTGCGAACAGCAAGAGTAAGACAACAATGGTAGCGCTGCCCAGGAATTTGAGCGTGGCATAGGCGCGCGCCAGGGCCTGGGCTCGCCGCACGTCCTCAACAAGCGCCCCCGCAATGTGCCGAATAGCGCCCAATCGTAAACCAACATCGGATACGGTGGCAGCGATCGACGTCGTGGCGCCTACGATAGCAAACGTACTCAACCCTTCTGGACCCAGGGCGCGGGCCAGCACGGCGCTACTGATGACGCCCAATGCCAGGCTGAGCATGTTGCCGCCAAAGACGACGGCGCTGTCCTGGAGAACACGTTCTCGTAGATCACGGCGCAGGGCCAGGCGGATCCGCGACCAAAGACCGTGGAAGGCCGATGGCAGGTTCACTGGGCTAACCGCAGCTTGAGTATTTCTAACCACGCGCGAGCTCGCAGCGGATTCCAGCGGATGGCGCGCCAGAAATGCTTGCGCGCCGCAGGCAGCTCGCCGCCGCCGCACAAGAAAAGCGCCAGGTGTGTGTGGCTGCGGGACAGGCTTCGCCGCAGCAAGAGACGCTGCCGGCTCGTCAGTTGCATATCGCGCCAGACGCGCGTCAGGACGCGGATCGTGCCTACTGCAGTTTGTCGTCTGCGGCGCGCCGAAATGCCCTGCTCGTGGCGCCTGACGGTCACAGCGGTCGCCGGCAGATAATCCGCCTGACCACGGTAGGCGAGGCGCAGCCACAGATCATAATCCTCTACGATAGGCAACGACTCGTCGAAGCCGCCAACAGCTAATAATCGCTTGCGGGAGACCATAATTGTGCTGGGATAAATAAAGCAATTCACGAGCAAAGCGTCAAAGACCCGCTCCGGCTGCCCCTGTGAGGGCGATAAGAG
>CAYSMQ010000035.1:0-19156 GCA_964432035.1 uncultured Ardenticatenaceae bacterium | reverse complement strand
AGCCGCCCATGTTGCGCATGTCCTGCGGGTCAAATTTCTCTTCGTCTTCGTGAAGCGCCTCGCCTTCCTCGGCCACGCCCGTTTCCTCGTCGTGCCCTTCATGCCCGTGCGCTATCTCGTGGTGACCGTGCTCCACGCCATGGATCACCGAACCCGCGCTGAGGAACAAAAGGGCCTTGAAGAAAGCGTGCGTCACAAGGTGGAATATGGCCGCAACGTAGGCGCCCATGCCGGCGGCAGCAACCATAAAACCCAACTGGCTGACGGTTGAGTAGGCCAAAACTTTCTTTATATCAAACTGAGTGAAGGCGATGATGCCCGCCAGCAGCGCCGTGGCAGCGCCAACATAAGCAACGAGATTGGGTGAATTCAGCCACACCAACCCCTGAGCCGCCGCCTCGCGCACAATCTCGAAAAGAACGTTGCTGCGCACGATGAGGTAGATACCCGACGTGACCATCGTCGCCGCGTGGATGAGCGCCGAAACAGGCGTCGGACCGGCCATGGCGTCGGGCAGCCAGACGTAGAGCGGAATCTGCGCCGACTTACCCGTCGCGCCAATCAGGAACAGGGCCGTGACCACCGCCAGCAGCGTGCCCACGGAAATTTGCTGCCCGAACAAGGCAAACGTGTGACCTTCGGCAAATAGTTCCTCAGCGGAATGAAAAATCGTGTTGAAATCGAGCGAAGCAAAGGCCCAGAACAGCAGAATCATGGCCAGAATCATGGCTGCGTCGCCCACGCGGTTGGCAACAAATGCCTTGCGCGCGGCGTCGGCGTTCATCGGTTGCTTTTCCTCGTCGACGCGATCGAACCAAAAGCCGATCAACAAGAATGAACAAAGACCAACCCCTTCCCAGCCCACGAACAACATCAGATAGTTGTTGCCCGTGATCAAGATGAGCATGAAGAAAAGGAAGAGGTTCATGTAGGTGAAGAAGCGCGAGAAGTCGGGGTCGCCGTGCATGTAGCCTATAGCGTAGATGTGAATCAGCGAGCCGACGCCGGCTACCACCAGCATCATGGTCACCGACAGCGTGTCCACCTGAATGGCCCAGGGAATGTCAAGTCCCGCTGCCGGGACGTTTATCCAGGTAAAAAGGTTGACGATCGCGCCCTCGAACCCGTTTGACACCAGGCCAAAGAAAAGGGCCACGGCAACAAAGAAGGAAGCCAGCGCCATAGCGGAGGCGATCCAGCCCGACCAGGACTCTCCGGTAGGATCGTTCTCCCCACTTTCCACAGGAGCTGTTCCATAGCGCCAGGGTTGTACAAAACGGCGTCCAACCAGGGCATTAAACAACAGCCCGACGACGGGAAAGATCAAAATAAGTGGAGCCAGCGAATAAGTGCTCATACGCTACCCCTTCAGCGTGTTTATTTCGTCGATATTGATACTGCTCTTGCTGCGGAAGATGGAGACTATCAGGGCCAGGCCCACGGCGACTTCGGCGGCAGCAACGGTCATGACAAAAAAGACAAAAATCTGTCCACCAAGGTCACCGTGCTGTCGCGCCAGGGCCACAAAGGCCAGATTGGCGGCATTCAGCATGAGCTCGATAGACATGAAAATGATGATGGCGTTGCGGCGCAAGAGGACGCCCAGGGTGCCGATTGTAAACAGGAGGACGCTAAGCGCCAGGTACCACTCGATGGTTACCTCAGGCATCTTTTCCCCCCTTTACGTCTTGCCGCACGCGCAATGCCACAACGCCGATCATAGCCACCAACAGGAGAATTGACGTCACTTCAAAGGGAAAGACATAGGCCTCAAAAAGGCGCAAACCGATGGCTGCAGGGCCGGCGTCGATCGCCGGCGCCACATCACCAGGCGCCGGGCTCTGCACGAACACGGCAGCGCCAAAGGCGATAACAAGAATAACGGCTAGAACGAGCGCGAGCGGCATCTGCCAGCCGCCTCCACCCGCAACACCGCGCAATTGTTCGCCTCCCAACAGCATGATCACGAATAAGAATAGGACCATGATGGCCCCGGCGTACACGGCAACCTGCACCATGGCAATAAAAGGCGCATTGAGCAGAATGTAAAAGACGGCCAGCGTCGCCATGTTCAAGATCAAGAACAGGGCGCTATGGACTGCATTCTGGCTGAGCACCATGCCAAGGGCGGCGCCCAGCGCGACTGCAGCAAGAATTATGAACAGTATGAAACTTCCCATGTACCGAACTCCGGCAAGTCGCGACTTCTAAATACTATCGGGGATTCTCCATATCGGGAATCGACCGGTCAAACTGGCCCGGTTCTGTTTCCTGCGGCGTTGGCTCGCCGCTTTCTGGCACCGGATCGATAAGCATATCCTTAGTGTACAGTGCACTGGCCCGATCGTAAAAGCTTAATTCGTAATTGTCTTCCAATACAATTGCTTCTGTGGGACAGGCATCCTCACAGTATCCGCAAAAGATGCAGCGGAGCATATTGATTTCATAGGTACTGGCGTAGCGCTCGCCAGGTGAATAGCGCTCCTCGTCGCTGTTCTCGGCAGCCTCCACAAAGATGGCATCTGCCGGGCAAGCAGCGGCACATAGTGAGCAGCCAATGCATTTTTCCAGACCGTTGTCATAGCGCTTCAGCGCGTGACGCCCTTTGAAACGATAGCGCACGGGGCGTTTAACGTCTGGATATTGGATGGTAACCGGCGACTTAAACAGATGTTTAAGCGTCGTACCCATTCCTTTCAACAATGCACCTAGCATAAATACTCCTCACAGAAAAAGGGCGTCTGCTCCAGAAAAAACCCAGGAGCGCCGCGACCTTTCACAAACAATCTAAAAGAGCGCCACTAACGCGCCAATCAAAGGCTCAAGTACCCCTTCTTCCGCCAGCACGATGAGCGCAGCAGTGATGACGACATTCGCCAGCGCCAACGGTAACAGGCGCTTCCAGCCAAAGCCCATCAGCTGGTCGTAGCGGAAACGGGGGAACGAGGCGCGGATCCACACCATGAGCCCCAGACTAAATATGACTTTTATCGTTATGTTGAGCAACCCAATTACCGGGAATTGATCGGCAAAGGGGATTGGCCCGTAGAACCCACCAAAGAAGAGAACAACGGCGATAGCGCTAAGCGAGATCATCTTCATGTATTCGGCCATGAAGAACATACCAAAACGCATACCTCCGTACTCCACATTATAGCCGGACGAAAGCTCCTGTTCGGCTTCCAGCAGATCAAACGGGGAGCGCTGCAACTCGGCCATGACGGCAATATAAAAGATGACGGCGGCGACAGGCTGCAAAAAGACGAACCATAATCCGCGCTGCGCGAACACAATTTCGCCCATATCCATGGACCCGGCAAGCATGATCGGTGGCAACAGCGCCAGGCCGAAGGCCAGCTCGTAGCTGATCATCTGGGCCGATGCACGAATACCCCCCAGGATGGCGTACTTACTGTTCGAGCCCCAACCGGCGAGAACCATACCGTACACGCCGATTGACGTCACCGCCAGCACGAAAAGTACGCCGACGCTTACGCCCGGCGCGATGGCAAAGTAAGGTTCAAACACCTGACCAAAAAGGGTAAATCCCGGCATCCAGGGAATGACCGCCAGGATCAACACGGCCGTAATCACGGCCAGCATGGGCGCCAGATTATATACCAGCTTATCGGCCTGTCCGGGCGTGGGGTCCTCCTTGAAAAACAACTTCACGGCGTCGGCTGCCGGCTGCATGATGCCGCCCAACAGTTTGCGCTCGCGCCCGCCCCGGCCCGGGATGGGGATGTAACCGGCGCGATTAGGGCCTACACGGTGTTGCAGGCGCGCCAGCAAGCGCCGTTCCAGCAGCGTCGTATACGCAAAACCGGTGATGATGGCAAAGCTGACGATGAAACCGACAACCAGGGCGCGCAAAGCAATAGCACCTGCAGTCATAATCTATCCCTTCCAGTTATCATACGTTTCGCAATGCGCCCTATCCAGCCACCGGTTCCGTTTCGGCGACCGGTGCGGGCTTTTCAACTTCTATGATTTGTAGATCTGCCCATCCTTGCGACAGCGACACGCCGCGCAACAGGGCCAGGCCACGAACGGCGCTCGCGCCGTCCACCTGTGCCGGCAGACTCAACCGCTGCCCGCCAATCTCGACGGTCACAGTATCGCCCTCTTCCACACCATACCCAGTTGCGTCGGCCTCGTGCAACAAGATGGAGGGCGGCACGACGCGCGACGCAATGACGTCCGAATGGTCGACGAGCGTGCCGCTGCGATAAAGCACCGTGGTTGCCAACGCCGTCAGACCCTGGTCGGAGGCCGATGGCGCCTCTACCGGCGTCGTACTTGTCGAGGGCACCTCGAACAGCTCGACCGCAGCATCCTCTGCTTCGGCCGCCGACGACCACTGCTCGCCGACGCCCGACTTATTATCATATGATGTGCCGCCATAATAGAGATCTTCACCGCCCACGTGTGGCCACTGCTCTACCACACGCGCCAGCGAACGGTAGCTCATGCCTTCATATTGCGGAACGACATCCGCGATGTCGCGGAAGACCAGTCCCGCCGCAAAGGGCGGCTTGCCCAGACCGAAATGCTCGCCCAAGCGCGCCAGAATTTGCCAGTCGGAAAGGCATTCGCCCAGCGGCGCAATGGCCGGGTAGAAACGCTGCACACGACGCTCGCCACTGGTAAATGTCCCTTCCCGTTCCGCCCAGCTGCGCGCGGGCAAGACCACATCTGCCTGTCGCGCCGTCTCCGTCAGGAACAGCTCCTGGACAACCAGAAACTCCAGATGTCCACGATCGGACAGCAGCCCATCGCCGATGGGATCCGAGCCCATAACGTATAGTGCACTTAGATCACCCGCGCCCACTGCACCGGCTATCTGTGCTGCATCCATTCCCCTTTCCGCCAGCGGCTGATAACCGGGCCCCGCATCGGGTCGCACGCCCATATCCCAGGCCCCCTGTGTGTTGTTATGGGGCCAGACGGGAACCAGACCGTTATTCAAGCGACCTGCGTGGTTGGCGCCGTCTTCGTTCTTGAGTAGCAATAAGTTACCCAGCACCCGCGCCAGCAGCTCCGATTGCTCATACGACACCCCTTCGCCGCCGTAGAAAGCAACCAGGTTATTGCACTGTACCAGCGTCGCCGCGGCAGCCTGCAGAGCATCTGCTTCATCGCCGTCCAGAGCCACGCGCGCCGTGTTCAGCAACTGGTGCGCCATTTCCACCGCGCCGCCGGGCGCATAGGGCAGCAGGTGCGCGGCGTAACGATCCAGACGCGTCGGTCGCGCATTGAGAACCACTAACTTCGCGCCACGCTCTGTGGCCTGCTTCACGCGCAGCCACCACACAGGCGCCTCCTGGTGCATGTCACTGGCGACGACGAGAATGGCGTCCCCCTGCCCCAGGCCGAGCAGGTTGCTATCCTTACTTAGGCCCACCTGCGCCACAACATCGGCGCCGCCCAGGTGCTTCTGTGCCTGGTCAATGTGCGGGCTTCCCAGGCCTTCACGGAAGAGGCGTTGGAACAGGAACAGGTCTTCATTGCTCAACCGGTCGCCGCTCAAGCCCGCCACGGAATCCTTGTGGGATTGTAGACGCTGCGCCACCAGACTCAGCGCCTCGTCCCAACTGCTCTCTACCAGCTCGCCGTTCTTGCGCACGAGCGGCTGCGTCAGGCGGTCGGGCGCGTCGGCGTAGTGGTGCACGAAGCGGCCTTTGTCACAGATCCAGATTTCGTTGACCATTTCGTTCTGGCGTGGCATGATGCGCTTGATGACCGACCGACCGCCGCTACGCGCCTCTCGCCGCGTGCTCAGGGTCGTGTTGCAGCCCACCGGACAGTGGGTGCACACGCTGGCAACCGGGGTCAGCTCCCACGGTCGCGCCTGGAAACGAAAGTCGGTCGTCGTCAGCGCGCCTACGGGACAAATGTCCGTCGTGTTGCCACTCCAAATGCTATCAAAACCGGGCTCAGAATTGGTGACAATTTCCAGGCGTCGCCCACGGTTATGAAAGGCAAGCACCGGATCGTCGACAATTTCATCCTGGAACCGCGTGCAGCGCGCGCACTGTATGCAGCGCTCGCGGTCCAGCACGATCAGTTGGCCCAGCGGCACATGTTTCTCCAGTTTAAGCTTATTAGTATAGTCCATGCGGCTGACGCCTGCGCCGTGGCGCATGGTCAAGTTCTGCAAGGGACACTCGCCCCCCTTATCGCAGATCGGGCAATCCAGCGGGTGGCTGGTCAAAATGAATTCGATAATGTCGTCACGGGCGTCGGTGGCTTCCTCGGTGCTGGTGCGCACGACCATGCCTTCGCTAACGGGCACGGTACACCCGGTCTGCAGCGTGCGCCCGAAATTAATCTGCGGAGACCCATCTTCGTTGAGCACCAGCTCGCCCGTATTTCGGTCGCGCACGGGCGTGCCAATCTCCACCAGACACATGCGGCACATACCTACCGGCTCCATCTTGGGATGGTAGCAAAAGACGGGAATATCAATGTCAACCCGTTTAGCGGCATCGACAACCAGCGTCCCTTTGGGCACTGTTACCTCGACGCCGTCAACTGTTAGTGTAACCAGATCAGCCATGGTAATTTTCTTGTTCTTGTAAGCCTCTTTTTGCCGTTACGTTCTGGTTGATCTCAGGCAGGCGCCGTCTCGCGCGAGACATCCTGCTGGCGGCTGCCGTTGGCGCCGTCGCCGTTCTGCATCGCCGCCTCGACCTTGGCGCGGTATTCTTCGGGAAAGTGAACAATCGTGGAAAGCACAGGGCTCGTCGCAAACTCACCCAGGGCGCAAAGACACTTGCCCTGCATGTTTTTGGCAACACTTTCCAAAAGTGCGATATCTTTTGGCTTCCCACGCCCGTAATAAACATCCTCCAGCACCCGCTCCAGCCAGTACGTCCCTTCTCGACATGGCGTGCACTTGCCACAGGATTCGTGCTTGAAGAACTGGATCATCTTCATGGCAGCCCACACCATGTCCGTATCTTCGTCCATGACAATGCAAGAAGCCGAGCCCATCAGCGAGTTGAACGGCTGCAATCCGTCAAAAGAGAGCGGCGCATCCAGCGCGTCTTCCGTGACCACGGGGCCGGACCCACCCGACGGCAACAGGGCCTTGAACCCCTTATCGCCCGTAATACCGCCGCCGTATTCTTCTCCGAAGATCAGCTCGCGATAGGTGATGCCCATTGGCACTTCATAGTTACCAGGTCGCTTGACGTGCCCGCTGAGACAGACGATCTTGGGGCCGGGACTATCGCCGGTTCCCATTTCAAGATACCATTCTGCGCCGTTCACGATGACCGGCGGCACGTTTGCCAGCGTCTCCACATTGTTGACCACCGTGGGTTCGCCGTACAGACCCGCCTGCGCCGGAAATGGCGGCTTGGACCAGGGCTGACCCAAATCACCGGCAAGCGAAGCCAACAACGCCGTCTCCTCACCACAAATATAAGCGCCCGCGCCGTAGCTGCTGTAGAAGTGACAGGTGAAGTCGGATCCTAGAATATTCTCGCCAATGAGGTTCTGCGCCTGGGCATCCTTGAGCGCCTGCTCAAAGTTATACGCGGCATCCATGAATTCACCGCGGAAATAGCAATAGATCATCGTGGCGCCCACAGCGTACGCCGCGATGAGCGCACCTTCTATCACCTGATGCGGATTCCCTTCCAGTAATTCGCGATCCTTGAACGTTCCCGTTTCAGACTCGTCGGCATTGATCACCACATAAGTTTGCGAGGCATCCTTAGGGATAAAGCCCCACTTGATACCTGCCGGGAAACCGGCGCCGCCCCGACCGCGGATATTGGCGGCTTTCACCAGATTGATTACACCTTCCGGCTCCAGCTCCTCCAGGCAACGCCGGAAGGCCTCATAGCCCCCGTGTTCACGGTAGACGTCGAGCCGGTGAAAGTTTTCGATGTCGCGATGACGCAGCAATATATGTGCCATAGTCTCAGTCCTTGGCGTACGCCAGGATTTTGTTCACAACCGACGGCTCTTCCTCGCCAGACTGGGCCTGCTGGCGCAGCTCTTCAATGAGCGCATCAAACTTCTCTTCGTTCAAATCCTCCACATACTTCAAGTTGCATTGCAGCATCGGCGCACGGTCACACGCCGCCAGGCACATGACGTGCTTGACCGTAAAAAGGCCGTCGTCCGTCGTGCCATCCATTTCGATGCCCAGCTTGCGACAAGCCATTTCGGCAAATTCGTCCGCGCCGCGCAAAGCGCAGGCCAGATCCGTACATATCTCCAACACATACTTGCCGACCAGCTCCTCGTAATACAGGGTGTAAAAGCCTGCCAACGAAAGCACGTGCGTCGGATCAACGTCCACGATGTCGGCGACGTCGTGCATCGCCTCCTGACTCATATAACCATACTCTTCCTGAGCCAGGTGCATCAGAGCCAGTATCGCCGACTTCTTCTGCGGATATCGGGCCAGCAGCCCGTCGATTACTTCGCCGTGTCTCTCTCTTAAACGTCCCATAAAACGACAGAGATTAGAGATTGGGGATCAGAGATTCACAACCTTCAATCTTCAATCTCCAGCCTCCAATCTCCTTATCTGTCAATCTCCCCCAACACAATATCAATCGATCCAATAACCGCCACCAGGTCCGCGACAAATCCGCCGCGCGACATAAATGGCAGCGCCGCAAGATTCACGTAGGAAGGCGCGCGGAAATGGACGCGTCCCGGTTTAGGCCCACCGTCACCGCGCAAATAGCAGCCGATTTCACCGCGCGGCGATTCAATCGACTGGTAGACGTAGCCTTCAGGCGCGCTAAATCCCTCGGTCCACAGCTTAAAGTGGTGAATGACCGCTTCCATACTGCGCCCCAGCTCGGCTCGAGGTGGCGGCACGATCTTACGATCCTCAACCAGCACCGGCCCATCAGGCAGCGTGTCCAGCGCCTGCTGGATAATGCGCAGGCTCTCGCGCATCTCTTCCATGCGGCACTCATAGCGCGCGTACACATCGCCCTTACTGCGTGTGGGCACATCAAACTCATACTGCTCATAGCCGCTATAAGGCATGGCCTTACGAATATCCCAGTCCACACCCGAGCCGCGCAGCGAAGGCCCGGTCAGCCCCCAGTCTAGCGCATCTTCCGCCGATATGATGCCAACGTCCTTTGTGCGCTCCAGCCAGATAGGGTTATCGCGCAGCAGCGCCTCATAATCCTCGATGCGGGCCGGGAAAAAGTCCAGGAACTGCCGCACGGCCGGCTCAAATTCCTCGGGGACGTCGCGCCACACGCCGCCGGGCCGGAAGTAGCTGGTCATCATGCGCTGCCCGGAGCACATTTCGAAAACATCCAGCAGGTATTCGCGTTCCCTGAAACAGTACAAGAAGACGGACATCGCCGCCAGATCCAGCGCGTGCGTGCCCAACCACACCAGGTGGCTATTTAGGCGCGTGAGCTCGGCGAGAATGACGCGGATGGCCTGAGCGCGAGGCGGTGCTTCAATTCCCAACAACTTTTCCACCGCCAGCACATAGACCAAGTTGTTAGACATTGGCGCCAGGTAATCGATGCGGTCGGTCATCACCAGCGCCTTAGTATACGTCTTGGCCTCCATGTTCTTCTCAATTCCCGTATGCAGGAAGCCAATGTCCGGCGCTACGTTAACCACCGTTTCGCCGTCCAACTCCAGGAGCAGACGCAACACGCCGTGCGTGCTGGGATGCTGCGGGCCCATGCTTAACAGCATGTTTTCTTCCGACTCGATTTCCATCCTCGAGCCATACTTGGCGCGCAGCTCTTCGACTGTCAACTCCTCCATCGTATCCGCGCCGGCTGTTTCGCTACCGCCGCCGCGCACATTCGTCATGCCAAATGACATATCCGAATCTCCAATCTTTGGTCTCTAATTCCTAATGTCCAGTCTTCCCTAATCCTTCGCATACGGCTTCTTCTCGTCAATGGCCTTCCAGTTGAAGGAAAACTGAACCTCTTCATAGCCCAGCGGATAATCCTTGCGCAGCGGATGCCCCTGCCAATCTTCAGGCAGGAACAGGCGGCGAAGGCTATCGTTGCCCTGGAAGCGAACCCCCATCAAATCCCACACTTCCATCTCCAACCACGTGGCGATGCGCCACACCGAAGCCACCGTTTCCGGCCCCTCTTCGGGGTCGTCAACCGGCGCTCGCAGGCGGATGCGATGATTGTTGGGAATAGAATAGATGTGATAGCTGACGGCAAAGCGGGGGAATTCGGGCAGCAAATCGTCGGCGACGATATCCTCTAGCAGATTGAAGCGTAGGTCCGGATCGTCGCGCAGAAACTGGCAAATGTCGCGTACCTTTTCCCGTTCCACGACCAGCGTGCGCTCGCCGCGGAAATCGACGACATCCAGCACCGCGTCGGGAAAGGCGTCTTCAACTTTCTGCGAGACGAGTTCATGTTTCTCAGCCCAACCTTCCATCAGGCCCAATCCTTCATCTTCTCGCCGCGCACTTTCTCGTGCAGGCTCAATATTCCGTCAATGAGCGCCTCAGGACGCGGCGGGCAACCCGCCACATACACATCCACCGGCACGATTTCGTCCACGCCCTGAACGATGGCGTAGTTATTGAAAATGCCGCCGCAAGAAGCGCAGTCGCCCATGGCGATCACCCATTTCGGCTCCGACATCTGGTCATAGAGGCGACGCAGGACCGGGCCCATCTTACGCGAGACACGACCGGCGACAATCATCAAGTCCGATTGCCGCGGAGAGGGGCGCATCAACTCCATGCCAAAACGGGAGGCGTCGTAATGCGCCGCCTGCGTGGACATCATCTCGATGGCGCAACAGGCCAATCCAAACAACATAGGCCACATCGCGTTCGTGCGGCCCCAATTCACCATATCTTCTAGACGGGCGGTAATGACGCCCATCTCACCAAGTTTTTGTTCTACTCCCATTCGAGAGCCCCTTTCTTCCAGATCCAGACATATCCAACCAGCAGGATCGTGATGAAGACTAAGACTTCAATAAGACCGAACAACCCTAGCGCGCGAAACGTTACCGCCCAGGGCAGCAAGAAAATAATCTCAATATCAAACAAAATAAAAAGCACAGCTACCAGGTAGAACTTCACCGGCAAGCGCCGTTGCGCCACGCCGATGGGCGTCATGCCTGACTCATAAGGCGTTGCTTTTCGCGCCGTGGGTCTCTTAGGCCCCAAGCTCAACGACAACACCGGCAGCAACACGGCAAAGAAAAGGGCGATTCCCGCCAACACTGCAATAGGTATATAGGGCAACAGAAAATCATTCATATGGCAGACAAGTTCGCACTTCTAGCAGGGCTTACTTAGAGTGTGTAAATTTTATCACAATCAACGGTGGTCGCAACAGCGGGGATAGTTAGCGGGTGGGGCTAGCCAAGATAATCGCGTAGCGATTTGCTGCGACTGGGATGGCGCAGTTTGCGTAACGCTTTGGCCTCGATCTGCCGGATCCGCTCACGCGTGACGCCAAAATCCTTACCTACTTCCTCGAGCGTGTGATCCTTGCCGTCATTGAGGCCAAAACGCATTTCCAACACTTGCCGTTCGCGATCGGTCAGGAAGCCAAGCACTTGTCCGATTTGCTCGCGCAACAACTCCTTAGACGCGGCATTAACCGGCTCCTCAACGCTCTCATCTTCGATGAAATCGCCCAGCTCTGTAGAATCTTCGTGACCAACAGGGGTCTCCAGGGACATGGGATCTTGTGAAATCCGCAGGATATTGCGCACCTTACTGGCGGCCTGTTTCCACTTGCGATTGAGAAGAGGATCCACCTTGCGATCTTCGTCAAGCGCCAGCTTGATATTCGCCGCCTCTTCCGGATCCAGATAGTCCAACTCCAGAACCAGCTCCTCAATGCTCGGCTCGTGTCCCAGCTTTTGCACAAGGTCACGCTGCGTGCGCGTTATCTTATTAATCGTCTCAAACATGTGCACCGGGATACGGATGGTCCGCGCCTGGTCGGCGATGGCGCGACTAACCGCCTGCCGGATCCACCATGTGGCATACGTACTGAACTTAAAACCCTTGGTATGGTCAAACTTCTCTACGGCGCGCAGCAAACCCACATTCCCCTCCTGCACCAGATCCAGGAATGGAATGCCGCGCCCCATATACTTCTTGGCGATGCTGACCACCAGGCGGAGATTGGCGCGTGTCAGGTTGACCTTCGCTTCCTCCGACAAATGGTAAATCATGAACTCGTTATACGTCAGTGCAGGATCGTCGTCCGCAATCCACTGCTCAAAGATCTTGACAGACGGAAGATCGTTGTGATCGCTGTAATAGGCAGATAGTTGGCTGGAGAGGTCAACGGGCAACAGATAGATGTTGGTGAATAAGGCAAACACGCTGTTGGCAATATCTGTCCACTCTTCCTCACCACTCCAGTCACCCTCATTTAAGTAGTGTCGCAAATAAGACGGAGATTCACTCTTCCAACTCTCGCGCAAATTATGCGCTTCAAGCACCATCATGGAGAAATTGGGCAAATCTACGTTGACGGCCTCTGCAGCTTTTGCCGCCCGGCCCCAATTATCAAGAAGCTCGGCATAGTTGGCCAGGATGGTGTCAAGCTGAACATTGGACGTGTTCTCCTCTTCAGAGACGCGCTCGATTAGCTCTTCCAGATCGTTGGCCGCGGCTAGCTGCACCGAGAGCCACACCTCATGCTCGGCCGTCAGCAACGGGACCTGACCGATCTCTTTCAGATAGGTATGAACCGGATCATCTTGCAGACCACTATCATAATACCCGTCCTCGTCCTCATCCTCGTCTTCTTCCTCGCCCAGCAATTTTGCTTCTTCAGTCGCATCGTCAATCGTCTCACCCGATTCGGTGACAATGCTAATGCCTAGACGCTGAAGACGCTGATACAGCTCCTCAGCCTGTTCCTCGTCCGCCGACGCCAGGATGGACTCGACGTCTGCTTCGCTAATCTGCCGCTGGCGCCGCGCCTTTCGAAACAAAGCTTCGACGTCGACTGCTTGCAGATCAGTTTCTTCAGAATCTACGATCTCCTCAAAATCCATTATTCACCCGCTATTGCAACCCCGGTACATGCACGCGAGAGCGACTCAACCCTGGCGCGCTTCTTCTGCTTGCCGGCGGCTTGTCGCCGACATAGCCCATCTGGCCTTATTAATCCGCTGCACACTCAGCGGCAATGACTGTAACTGCTCTTTGTAGATCTGCAAACTGTCCTCACTGCCCTGTTCCTTGGCCTCATAGAAAAGTTGTTGCACTTCTGCAAGAAGACGACGAATCCGTTCCAGACGCACGTCCAAAATCAACTGCGCCAGCGAATCGGCCAGGCGTTCTTGCTCGGCGTCGCCATTTTCAGATTCAACCTCCAATAGAACATTCGCACGGGCGGCCAATACCTCGTCTAGACTATCGCACAATTCCTCTGCTGTGACAACCGGACGCTCACGCACTATCTTTCGCATCTCATGCAGCAATGCTCTATCTTCAGGCAAGCTAAAATCGACGCCCTTTACAATAGGTTGCTCCTGTGCGCGAAGGCGGATGTCTACCTGGCGCATCAACGGCGGGTGTCGCAGACATTGGCGCAAATAATCGGCCTCGCGCATATCTGTCGCCAGCCGCCCGCCACTAATGACCGCCGTCGTCCGCCGCGCGCCGTTATCCGCCGTTGATGCAGTGTCCGCCTTCACTTTCGCCTGCCGCGGTCGCCTTCCGGGTCTCGCACGCGACATCTCGGCCATCGACGAGGCCAGCGCCACCTGCTGCAACGCCTTTTCATCGACGCGCAATCTACGTGATAGCATCTGTCGATAATGATCCCGTTCCACCGGATCGGCAATGTCGCCGATCAGGGGCATGATCTGGCGCACGGCATCGGCCTTGGCCTTGGCGTCGTTCACGTCGATGTCGCGCGTCAGCGTCTCGATCACATAGGCGACGACCGGGCGCGCCTTCTCAAGCAGCTTGGGCCAATCTGACGGGGCATTGCGTATGATATCGTCAGGATCGTTCCCTTCCGGAAGCGTCACCACGCGAATGTCTGCCTTCAAGCGCCCCTCGTGACGGATGAGGCCACGCGCATCGAAGCGCACTTCCACATCGCGATCTAGCGCTTCGCGCGCCACTTGCAGGCTGCGCATCGTGGCCTGCACGCCGGCGTCGTCGGCATCGAGGGCGATCACAAAGCGCTTGGTATAGCGCTTGAGCAGACCCAACTGCGTGTCTGTGAGCGCCGTGCCCATTTGGGCCACGATGTTGCGAAAGCCGGCCTGCCAGCCCTGCAACACGTCCATATACCCCTCCACGATCACAGCCTGGCGCGCTTCGCGGATATCGCGCTTGGCTGTATCGAGACCATAGAGCAGGTTACTCTTATCAAACAGGTCAGTTTGCGGCGAATTTAGATATTTGGGAATGCCATCCTTCTCCAGCGTTCGTGCGCCAAAACCCACCACCTGCCCGCTCGCGTCGCGAATGGGAAACATGAGCCGGTTGCGAAAACGATCGTAGCGCGTGCCCTTCTCCGGGTTTTCGGAGAGCAAGCCCGCTTGCAGCAAATCGTCATCATCGTACCCTTGCCCACCGAAGTGCGTGCGGCAAGCGTCCCACGAGTCAAGCGCAAAGCCAAGGGCAAAAGTCTCGATTGTTTTTGCCTCGAGACCACGCTCCTGCACATATTGCCGCGCGTGTTTCGCCTGCGGCGCGTGCAACAACAGCTGGTGAAAGTAATCCGTGGCTGCCTGGAGCAGATTTAAGAGCCTTTCTTGCTCGCCGCGCCGCTCTTTGGCCGCGGGCGTCAGCTCCTCTAGTTGCACACCGGCCCGCTGCGCCAGATGCCGCAAGGCTTCCTTAAAATCCCACGCCTCGCGCTTCATTACATACGAAAAGAGGTCTCCACCGTCGGCGCAAGCGCCAAAACAGCGCCATGTCTGAGTCTCGGGAAAGACAACGAACGCAGGCGTGCGGGTGTTCTGGTGGAATGGACAAAAACCGGTGTAGTTACGTCCCGAACGCCGCAATTGAACGGTCTCGGAGACGATGTCGACGATATCCAACCGGTTCTTGATTTCGTCGGTTACAGACATATCTTACGCGACTCGATTTTAAGTGTGGGCACGATGGGATGCTTGGCTACGACGTTGATTATATATGAACTTAGGAAATGCAACGAGAAAATTTGGATGCGGTCCCCGGCTCCTCATGAAATTAAAAGCTTCTCACCCGGCGAGGTTTAATATTCAGCCCACTCGTCATCATCTTGCCGGCGTTGCTTCCCCACATAGGTAGCCACCCCAATGACGCCCAAAAAAAGGCCGGCAGTTGAAAGACCGTACGCCAGGAAGTTTAGGAAGAAAGTAGATGGAAGGAAGTCCAGCACGATTAAGAAGGGCATGATTGCGCCGATTAATACGCAAAAGAAACCGATAACGATATACCGGTTACGCAGCATGCTCTCCTTCTCCATCGTACAGCCAACAGGCGGCGCGGTGACCTTTGCTTATCTTAAAGCTTGGCGGCCTCTTAACGTCACAAACGCCTTCCATAAACTCGGGGCAACGGGGGTGGAAACGGCAGCCCGACGGCGGATTCACCAGGCTCGGCGGCTCGCCCCGCGGCACCTCGCGCATCACCAGGGCATTATCGGCATCCGGATCTGAAGACGCCTCCAGCAAGGCCAGCGTATAAGGGTGCTTGGCATTGTGCAGTAGGTCTTCCATGCTGGCAAACTCAATGATCTCGCCGGCGTACATGACGAAAATATGCTCTGAGAAGTAGCGAACGGTGGAAAGATCGTGCGTAATATAGATGACGGCAAGATTGTGCGTTTCCTGCAACTTGCGTAACAGGCGCAGGATCTCGACGCGCACCGAGGCGTCCAACATGGAGACCGGCTCGTCCGCCACCAACAGCTTTGGCTCCATCACCATGGCCCGCGCGATGACCACGCGCTGCTGCTGCCCGCCGCTCAGCATGTGCGGGAATTTGGGCAACACCTCTTCCACCGGCGTCAGCTTCACTTCGTCCAGCGTCTTGCGAATGCGGCGCATGCGCTCTTCCTTGTCTTTGATGCCGTTGACGACCATGGGCTCTTCCAGGATACGCTGGATAGGCATGAATGGCGGCAGGGCGCCATACGGATCCTGTTGTATGTAGCCAATCTTGGCCCGGTACTGGCGCAGCTCGTCGCCCTTGACCCCTGTCAGCGGTGTGTTGTCAAAAATGACATCGCCCTTGGTTGGCCAGTTCAGACCCAGAATAGCCTTCATCAGGCTCGACTTGCCACAACCACTCTCGCCTACACAGGCGATCGCTTCACCCTGGTGCAGATCAAAACTGACCCCGTCAACCGCGCGCACATAGCCGGCATGGCCAAAGCCGAACCGCTTCAGCTCATACCACACGTGCAGATCGTCAACCTTAAGTAATGGCTGACCGCTACCGTTGCTGGCTTCTGTTGCTGTTTTTTCGTCTGCTATGTTAATCGTCATCGTTTTGGTCTCTCACCCTTGTCCTGTACTTGTCCTCAAACGTGTAGCCAGCACTTCACTTTGCGGTTGCCATCTTTGATAATGGTCGGAGGTTCCTCGTCACACCTTTCAAAACGATCCGGGCAGCGGTCGGCAAAACGACAACCCGTAGGAGGATCGATCAAGCTAGGCGGTTGCCCCGTGATGAACGTCGGTTCCACCGTTTCACGCAGGCGCGGTACACTGTCCATGAGCGCCTTCGAATACGGGTGGAGCGGATTGGTGAAGAAGCGGCGCGCGTCGCCAACTTCCACGATCTGACCGGCATACATAACGGCGACATTATCGGCAACCTCACTGGACGTGGCAATGTCATGCGTGATGAGCATGAAGCCTGTCTCTAGCTCTTTCTTCATGCGTTTCATCAAATTCATGATGTTGGCCTGTGTCAGCACGTCCAGCGCCGACGTTGGCTCGTCAAGAATCACCAGATCGGGCAGCGTCACCAACGACATGGCCAACGCCGCGCGCTGCCGCATACCGCCGCTCAACTCGAAGGCGTAGCGGTGCAGAAAGTCGATGGGCACGCCGACGTTTTCAAACATGCGCACCGCGCTCTTCATCGCGTCGTCCTGGCTCATGTCCATGTGTACCACCGCCGGCTCTGCCACCTGGTCGCCGATACGCATGACCGGATTCAACGCGTTCATAGCGGCCTGCGGCACCATGGAAATCCGTCTCCAACGAACCTGCTTGCGGTATTCTTCGTCGCTGAGCTCCATGATGTTCTGGTCATGCAACCAGACTTCACCGTCATAGAGACCCACGTTGCGCGGCAACAGGCGCAAGATCGCTTTGGCCAGCGAACTTTTGCCACAACCGGATTCACCGATGATAACCGTCGCTTCATTTCTATACAGATCGAAATCCACGCCGTCAACGGCCTGAACAATGCCTTTGCGGGTCAAAAAGTGCAGGCGCAGATCTCGTACCCTTAGTATCGGTTCGCTTGTGTGAGCCATACAGTTATACTTCTCTCAGTCTTGGATTGAACACGCGGTCAAGAGTAAAGCCCACCATGGCAAAGGCCAGACCGGCCACCATGAGCAGGAACGAGGGCTCCAGAATCCAGTAGTAGAAACCGTTGAATAGCGCCCCTTGCGAATTGGCATCGTTAATCAACTTGCCCCAGGTGGGCAAAACGGGATCGCCGAGGCCAAGGACTGCCAGCGCGGCCTCCAGAAAAACAAAGGAGGGCACCAACGTTACAATCTGCGGAATAATGAGCGGTAGGATGCGCGGAACCAGATAGCGGAAGATGATACGCATATTGCTAGCGCCGTAGGCGCGGGCTGCATCAATGTAGGGCAACTCGACAACTTGCAAGAAAATGGCCCGATAGTTTTTGATTGACAGCCCGAAGATACTCAGCAATACAACCAGACCAAGCATAGTCCAGATACTTCTCGAATATAACGTGCCCACCATAATTAATATGGGAAGCAGCGGTATGATGGCATTAACCTCTGTCATACGCTGTATAACGGCATCAATCCAGCCACCAAACCAGACGCCGATTGCCGCAATACTCATGGTCGTAACAGTGGAACCCAAGGCGGCGAGCAGGCCAAAGGCCATGGCCAACGGTGTGCCCCATAATAGCGCCACTGTAAGATCGCGACGGCGATGGTCGGTTCCCGCCCACCCGTGAACCCGTCCGTAACTGACAAACTCTGTATCCAGCGTGGCCTCTGGCTCGAACACCAGGGACGTCACTTCTAGCCGGTACGTTCCCTCTAGCACCTGCAGCCCTTCCTGCTCCGGATCGTCGAACAAACCCTCTGTCGCTCTCACGCCCTCGATATCCGTCGCCCGTTCCACACGTCGCTGCAAGCGACTATCCTGATCGAAGCGGAAGGAAGCAGACTGCGAAGGCGTAAAATCACCCAGCCGGATTTCGCGCCCATCCGGCGTGAACCAGGCCATCTCAACGTAAGGCTGTTTCTCTTCGTATTCTGCCGTCGTAAACAGAATTATCTCAGGCGGAAATGCATCATAGGGAAACTCAAACTCGTAAACATGTCGAATCTCCGTTGTGTCGGCCGAGAGCTCTTCAACGCTTTGCTCTCCCTCTCCTTCCGCGCTGTTAAACTTGATCGTCGCCGGCTGGTCGGTGCTGGTAAACCAATTCTGCCACACCGGAGCCGCGTTTCGCGGGTTCGTCTGCCACTGGTTATCGCCCCCTCGCCACAGGCGAACTGCTTCGCTATATGGAATGACGATGGGCGTCACAATGGAGATCACGATCAGTAAGCCGATGATAGTCATCCCTATGATGGCCGACGGGTATTGCTTTAGCTGCCACAGTCGCCTCATGAATCCACTCATTAGTTGTGGCTCCCTTCGCCCACGCGCACGCGCGGGTCGACCAGTGCATAGATGAAATCTAGCATGAAGACCGTCAACGCCAGCAGATAAGCGTATATGACGACGTTGGCGACGATGACGGGCGTATCAAAGACGCCGATCGCCTGGAAGTAGAGCCGCCCAATGCCGGGCCAGTTGAAAACCGTTTCGTGAATAATCGCTCCCGTCCATAACGTAATCACCAGTAGCCCAAAGCTCGTCACAATGTTGGGCAACGTTGGGCGCAATACATAGCGGCGCTCGATCATACCGTCGGGCAACCCCTTCGCTTTGGCCATGTCCACGTAATCTT